>DATGSA010000064.1:0-6242 GCA_035303085.1 Flavobacteriaceae bacterium | reverse complement strand
ATTTTTATCAATTCAGGATGTAATCCGTGAATTCCTAAATCGATTACCGTTCTTTTACCGATTTCGATAATCTCCTCATCGATTTGATTTCTTGTTTTTTCCACAACATCTTCAATACGCGCAGGATGAATACGACCATCGGTTACCAACTTATGTAATGAAAGTCGAGCCACTTCTCTTCTCACAGAATCAAAGCAAGAAAGGATTACCGCTTCGGGCGTATCATCTACGATAATTTCCACCCCGGTAGCTGCTTCAATTGCTCTGATGTTTCTACCATCCCTTCCGATTATCCGTCCTTTTATATCATCGCTTTCCAGATTAAAAACCGAAACACAGTTATCGATAGATTCCTCTGCTCCTATCCTTTGTATCGTATTAATAATGATTCGCTTCGCCTCTTGTTTTGCACTCATTTTGGCTTCTTCAATAGTGTTCTGAATTGTTGCCATAGCTTCTGTACGCGCAGAGCTTTTCAGCGTTTCTACAAGTTGTTCTTTTGCTTCCTCTGCATTCAATCCACTTATTACTTCCAATTGTTTTACTTTTCGACTATAAATCTTGTCTATTTCATCTTGTCGAGATTGGATAAATTGAAGTTTCTCCTCCAAATTTCTCTCTTTATCTTCTAAAGATTTATTGATTTTACTGTTTTTTGAAATTTCTTTGGAAAGTTTGGATTCTTTTTGTTTTATACGCCGCTCAGCTTTTTCCATCTTTCTGTTTCTACCTTCAATAACCTTCTCGTGCTCAGATTTGAGTTCAATAAATTTCTCTTTGGCTTGCAGGATTTTTTGTTTTTTGGTGTTTTCTGCATCTATTTCAGCATCCCTAAGTATTGATTTAGCTTCGGTTTTCGCATTTTCTATGATAGAAGAGGATTTTTTCTTTGCTCTGATTTTAGCAAATAAAAGTCCTAACCCTATTCCTATAATACCGGCAATTATTGATATGAGTGTTGTTTCCATTTTTCAAATAAAAAAGCCTGTATTAGTAAGTTTTTATATAAAACTCCGAGATCTATAGGTTTAAGGCTAACTGGTTGATCAAGGATCCGTCTACACCATCGAAATGGGAACGGTTTGCTTTTACAACCCAGACTCACCTTTCTCAAAAGTTATAGTGTTGAGTTTATCAAAAAATTATTACTAATACAGGCAGTAATTAATATAATATAATTTCAAAAGAACATGTCGACTTTTCACAAATTTTGTTGAAGAATATTTTCCAATAAGGTCAATTTTTCCTCGGTGATTTCCATTTGTTTCTGGTCGCCTATTATATGTTGTTCGGTTTTAGCAGCAAATTGCAAAGCACACATCGCCAGCACATCTTGCTTATCCCGAACGGCATAATTTTTTTCTAATTGCTTTATAACCGCTTCAATTTCCTTGGCTGCTTTACGCAAAGCTTCTTCTTGACTCGGTGCTATTGTCATAGGATAAACCCGATCTGCTATTCGTATTTTGATTTTTAAATAATCCGCCATACTTTTATTCTGAAAGTTGACTAATACAATGATCGATTTCCCTGACCAAATTATTTATTTTAAATTTTGTTTCTCGCTTAAATTCTTTACTGCCCAATAACGCATTAGCTGTTTTCAAACTATGATTTTCATTTTGAGCCTTTTCAATCTGACTTTGTAAAGTTAATATTTGTTCCGACTGTTGTTCTATTCGACTTTTTAATTCCGAATTCTCTTCTTGCAACTGATTCCTCAGGTCTAAAAGCCGGAATATCTTCTCCTCAACGGAGTTTAATTTATCAACCAAATTACTCATCTACTCCTACGCTATTCATTATTGCAAATTTATGACAGTTTTTTCAAAACAACAATTATTTAAATTTTAAATTTAATTTGTTCCAAATGCTATTTACAAAACCGTGTCATTTGCAAAATTTAAACTTACTAAAAATACGTAATATTTCCTTTCAAACCTACTTTTTAGAAATAATAATTTTATTGAACCCACAAAAACCTCTAAATTTGTTTGGTTCAGAATCTTAAAAACAAGGTACTTTCACAAGGTAAAAGCCATAAAACTTAGGTTACAAGTCGTCTATCGCTCCTCTAAAATTAGACACTACTCCCATCAACCCCAGAAGCATCACTTCATCTTTTAAGGTATTAGCTTCTTCGTCGTAATTTTGCGAAAACTTAGGTAGGCTAAAACTCTCCACGACTTCTGCTCCAAAAGTCGGTAAAACATTTTTCATATACGCCAAGGCGTTCATCGAACCGCTTTCATCTTCAGAGGTACTCATCAATAATATCTTCTTTCCTTTTAAAAATTGTTCATCCGTTCGAGACAACCAGTCTATAATGTTTTTAAGAAAACTCGAAACCGTAAGATTGTGTTCCGTAACGGCCAAGATGATGGCACCATGCTCATCAAGCGTGTTTTTAAGCATTTGAATATCAACCGGAATTCCGCGTTCTTTTTCCAATTGATAACTATATACAGGAGCGTCAAAAAACTCCCAATTTTGTATTTTGATTTCGGAGTTTTCAAAAAACTCCGCAACGTAATTTACTAGTTTTTTATTGACAGAATCTTTGTTATTAGATCCCACCATCGCCAATATCTGTGTCATCCTCTTATTTTTATGTCTCCTTAGAATTAATTCGAGTAAGTATCAAAGGTAGGTAAATACCGTTAAACTTTGTGATTTATTACCCGATCAAAATAACAATGATTATTCCTTATATCAATCCATATCCCATCAATGATCGAACCCGATTAAAACATCATTAATTCTGTAAAAAGTACAACCAGAAGATCAGAAAAAGTAGGATAGTGCCAAAATAAATTTTTGACTCCGCTGAAAACATACTATTATTGTTAACCGGAATTAATTTAAAATGTAACTTTGACAACTGTGATAAACAGCAGTTCTCAAATATAATATTCCACATAAAATGAAGCGTGTGAAATTAATAAAATACCTGACTTCAAATCTTGAAATTGATGAAGCGGAAATTTTATCGATCGTTGAAAAATATCCTTCTAAAAAAGTAGAAAGAGAGGAGTTTTTATTGAGAGAAAACAGTCGTTGTAAACATACCTTTTTTGTGGAATCTGGGTTATTAAGACAATATTCCATCGATGAAAAAGGCAAGGAACACACGATAACCTTTGCTCCGGAAAATTGGTTTGTTTCCGACAGAGAAAGCGCCTATTTCAATCAACCCTCTGCTTATTATATTCAAGCCTTGGAAGACAGTCAAGTAGTGATGATAGATGAAGGTTTTATGCAACATCTTTCAAGAAAATTTCCATCGTTTACAAAATTTAATAACAAACTACTCCACAACCATATTCGGCATTTGCAAAAGCGTATTCATATGTTACTCAGTGCAACTGCAGAAGAGCGATACCTTCAGTTTATTGCTATGTACCCTGACATTCTCCTTCGCGTTCCTCAAATCATGGTCGCTTCTTATTTAGGAATTACACCCGAGAGTCTTAGCCGTGTACGCAGAGAATTGGCGCGTAAAAAAGGTTAGAAAAATAATTTTCGCCTATTTCTTCAAAATCCATTTGAATATCGATTTTTCGTTCGCGTACGATTGTATCGCATTCTGTTTCCAACTGGAGCTTTTTTCTATTACTTAATCCATTTCTTACAACTTTTCTAATATTCAATGTTTCTATTTTTTGGTCACTAAAAACAACCTTTGTTTTCTATCTTTAATTAATCAATTGATTATCAAAACAATAATTTCTTATCATACATCAATGCGCAGTACCCTTTTATCTCGTAGTTTTGTATCAAATCAAAATATTAATCATTAAAATATTTAAAAAAATGGAAACAACAAATTGGAAAGTAGATCCTGCACATTCTGAAATCGATTTCAAAGTAAGACACATGATGATTTCAACGGTGTCTGGTAGTTTTGGCGAATTTGATGCGGAAATTGAAGCAACCGATGACACCTTTAAAGATGCCAAATTCAATTTTACTGCAGATATCGATTCCATCAACACTAAAAACAACGATAGAGATACGCATTTAAAATCGGAAGATTTTTTCCATAAAGAAAAACATCCTCAGCTCACTTTCAAATCAAAATCTTATGACGGAGAAAAAATGGTAGGCGAGATGACCATAAGAGACGTCACCAAAGAAATTTCTCTCGATGTCGATTTTAATGGAACAGCTGAAGATCAATACGGACAGACCAAAGCAGGTTTTGAAATTTCAGGAACAATCAACCGTAAGGATTTTAACTTGAATTGGGATGCAGTAACCGAAGCAGGTAACGTTATTGTCAGTGATAAAGTTAAACTTGAAGCCAATCTTCAATTCACCAAGCAATAAATAAAAATCAATTTTCTTAATAAAGTTCAGCAGGTAAACATATCCCATATTCAGTTGGATAATTACCTGCTGATATTTACTTAACGGTGAAAACGAAATAAAAAACGCTTTGCAGTATAAAAAACATTAACTAATTAATTTTAAATCAAAAAAACTATCATGAACAATCAACTTAAACTCCCTGACTTACATTATAAAGGGAACGAGAACAAAGAGAAAACGTTACACCTGTTTTTGCAGATCATAGGAAAGATTCGATTAGAAAAAGCTCCAAGAAAAAATCACTGGTGGTACATCACCGAATACATAGGAACTCGTGGATTTACCACAGGTCCTATTCCCTATAATTCAGGCATTGATCAGTTTGACATTACTTTAAATGTTCAAAAACATCAGTTAGAAGTTACCACAAGTCAAGGAGATTATGAGTATTTTCTTTTAAATGATAAGCTTTCAGTTGCCGATTTTTATCAGAAGTTGATGGAAATTATGCACAAACTCAAGATTTCTATTTCCATGGTAGCTGTTCCTTTTGATTTAAATATTGAACAGTCCTTCGGTGAAATTACAGAATATCAATATAATAAAGCATACACGAAGGATTTATGGAGAACGATGGTGTGGGTTAGCAATGTCTTTAAAGAATTCAGCGGTCGTTTTTACGGGAAAACCTGTCCTGTCCATGTGTATTGGCATTCGTTTGATTTAGCTGTTACAAGATTTTCAGGTAATGAAGCTCCTCCTATGGACAAAGATGCACGAATCTCAGATAAAGATGCTTATTCGCATGAATGCATCAGTTTTGGTTTCTGGGCAGGCGATGAAAACGTACCAGAGCCAGCTTTTTATTCCTATACTTTTCCTTCACCCGAAGGTTTAGAAGAAGAAGCCATACAACCCGCTTCTGCGGAATGGATTGACAGCAACGGGAGCCCAATGGCATTACTGAAATACAGAGACTTGTTGAAAACAACCAATCCAAGGAAAAAATTACTGGATTTTTTAGAGTCTACCTATCAAGCAGGAGCGAAAAAAGCAAATTGGGATATTGAAAAATTCACCGTTCCTAATCTGGATGAACTGTAACTACTGCTGAATGCTTTATACGATCGATAAACACAATATATTATGACAAAAATAGAACGAGAAGACAACGGCAAAAAAGGTAGATTTATCATTTATGAAAATGATGAAGAAGCCGGAGAAATGACTTATACCTGGGCCGGCAAAGAGAAATTTATAATTGACCACACCGGAGTGAAAGAAGAATTTGGCGGGAAAGGACTTGCCAAAGAATTGGTCATAGCCGGCGTAGAATATGCGCGGGAGAATGACTTAAAAATCATTCCGCTTTGTCCTTATGCCAAAAGCAGGTTTGATAAAGATGAAAGCATAAGAGATGTTTTATCATAAACGCATGGGTTGTGAACACGTCGCCCTGCGGGTATTTCTCTTTAAAAAGGTTTTTTGAAAAAAAATTCATGAAGTGAAGGAATGGTTCAGGGATGAGAACACTCCGTCCGCCCGAGGCGGTTATCCCTCTTTTTAAATAGAGGGGAGTTCTACATACTGTGTCAGATTGTGATTTCACTTTTAAACTTTTCCAAAGTCTTTGGGATCCGTTTTCAAACTTTGGAAAAGTAGTTGGAATCGCTTGAGGTTTTCGTGCACTCTACCAAAGTTCTCGAATCTCCCTTTGTACTTTGAGAAAGTTTACAAGCCCTTCTTGAAAGCTGTTAAATAATATGTCATTGAAACAATAAGTATTAGTTTACAAGTATTTTAAAAAACATAAAACCAGAACAATTATGTCGAATACGGAATTAATTATAGAAGAACGCGCCGCCGATATCGGCAATTTCATGGTGGGGCGATTATTGCCATTTAGGCAGAAACGAGCAGTAGGTCCATTT
>DATGSA010000063.1:0-5332 GCA_035303085.1 Flavobacteriaceae bacterium | reverse complement strand
CTAACGGCAAATAAGCCGGATTTAGCCCGATTGATGACAAAAGAAATGGGAAAAATCTATCGGCAAAGTGAACGAGAAGTTGATCTTTGCGCAGAGATTTGTAATTGGACAGCAACCAATGGTCCGGAAAATCTAAAAGTTGAAGAACGCGAGCTTCCCAATGGAGGTCGCGGTATAATTACCTATGCTCCCATGGGGGTGATTTACGGAATTCAAGCATGGAATGCTCCCGCTTATCAAGTGGTGCGTTATTCTATTGCCAACCTAATGGCAGGAAACAGTGTTCTGCTTAAACACGCTGAAAATGTTACAGGTACTGCATTGTTATTGGAGAAAATATATCTTGAAGCAGGATTGCCCGAAGATTTATTTAAAATAATACGTATCAACCACAAACAATCTGATAAAATAATTGCAAATAAACTTGTACGGGGAATTACCTTGACCGGGAGTCCGGATACCAGCAAAATAATCGTAGAGAAAGCAAAAGAAGTGCTTAAAAAGACAGCCTTGGAATTAGGTTCGAGTGACGCCTATATTGTTTTGGAGGATGCTGATTTGGAATTAGCTGTGAAGGGTTGTGTTCAAGGTAATATTTACAGCAATGGCGAGGACAGTTTGACTGTTAAACGAATTATTGTTGTTGAAAAGATTTACGACCGATTTAAAGAAGCCTTTGTCAGAAAAATGAAAGGTTTGAAAGTTGGAGGTCCAACTGATAAAGAAACTGAGATCGGTCCGATAGCGCGAGAAGATCTTCGCCAGAAACTTCACACACAAGTAGAAGAAAGTTTAATTAACGGTGCAGAAATTTTGTGTGGCGGGAAGCTTCCGGAGGGCAAGGGATATTTTTATCCGCCTACTGTTTTGGGAAATGTACTGCCCGGGCAACCCGCTTATGATGAAGAATTGTTCGGCCCGGTAGCTGCACTTATAAAAGCTAAAGATGATAAAGATGCGATGAAATTAGCCAATGACAGTCGTTTTGGACTTGGGGGCGGGATCTTTTCTAAAAATGAAGAAAAAGCCATAGAACTGGCGCAAAAATATTTTGACACCGGTATGGTTTTTGTCAATTCCTCTGGGGCGCCACAATCTAATATGCCTTTTGGCGGGGTGAAAGATTCCGGTTATGGTCGAGCACATGGAGGTTTTGGAATGCGAGAATTTGTGAATGTTAAATCGGTGATACTGCCTTAGCTGATTTGACGAAGCTTGAGAAATATTTATTCGAAATAAAACATTCCCCGATGTTTTTACGTTAATATTGGTGATAACTTATTGAGTTTATGAGTAAAAAACTTAAAAAGAATAAATTATTAAGAAAGTGGGGTGTTAGACTACTTCTTTTTGTAATACTAATTGGTGCAGGGTTTTATGGAAGTGTTTATTTTGGTGTATTTGGGAAAATACCTTCTGAAAGTGAACTGGCAAATTTATCACAACTGCAAGCTTCTCGAGTTTATGATAAAGATGAAAACCTGATAGGAAAATTTTTTATTACAGATCGCGAAGCTATAGATTTTGAAGATTTTCCAACAGATTTAATCCAAGCATTAATCGCTACTGAGGATGCCCGTTTTTATCAGCACAATGGAATCGACAGACAAAGTGTCTTAAGGGTTTTGTTTAAAACAATACTATTACAAGATAAATCATCCGGAGGAGGAAGTACGCTTACTTTACAATTGGCCAAAAATATTTATGGAAGAAGAAACTATCCCTTTATGACGGTAGTTATTAATAAACTCCGTGAGAGTATTGTTGCCAGAAGATTGGAAAAAGTTTATGATAAAAATGAAATCCTGACACTATATCTGAACACCGTTCCTTTTAGTGGCGACACTTATGGAATTGAAAGTGCATCACAGAAATTTTTTGGCATCAAAACAAAGTATTTAAATTTGTCTCAAGCGGCTTTGTTAGTGGGAACACTTAAAGCAAATCACAGTTATAATCCCAGACTTTTTCCTGAACGCAGTCATTTGCGTCGAGATGTAGTGCTACAACAGATGGTGAAATACAATTATATATCTCTGGAAGAAGCAGAAGTAGCTATGAGTGAAAAGCCGGAAATTGATTATCAGACCTTCGGTTCAAGTACCGGTCCTGCACCTTATTTTAACGAACAGGTTAGAAGACAAGTCGAAAAGGTTTTATCGGATAAAAGATATCGTAAACCCGATGGAACGCCTTATAAATTAAGAGCAGATGGATTGAAAATTCATACTACTTTGGATGCGAAACTGCAGGAATATGCTCAAGCATCAGTACGTGATCGGATGGTAGAGTTGCAAGAAAGCTTTGAAAAATCCTTCGGGAAAAATCCGCCTTGGCGTGCCAATTCTGAAATAGTTCAAAAAGCAGTGGCCAAATTACCGACTTATAAAAGGTTGGAAAGCAAAGGACTGTCTAAACAGGAGATTTTGGACTCTTTGAGTATTGCTAAAGAAACGGAATTATTTGGTTGGAAAGAAAATCAAGTCAAAACGGTTTCTACGATTGACAGTCTTCGGCATTATATGAAATTTTTGAATACCGGTTTGGTTTCTGTCGACCCAAAATCTGGTGCTATTCGCGCTTATGTCGGCGGAATAGATTATCGATATTTTCAATATGATCACGTAGTCCAAAGTAAACGTCAAGTAGGATCGACTTTTAAACCCTTTGTTTATGCAGCCGCCTTAGAAAACGGCTTAGAACCTTGTGATTATTTTTCGGGCAGAGAAGTGACTTACACTGACCAAAAAAACTGGACACCCAAAAATGCCAATAATAATGTGGATCCAGACTTGAATTATTCCTTAACCGAAGCTTTAACGCAATCTCTGAATACTATTTCCGTAAAAGTATTGCGCGATACTGGAATTCAAAATGTTATTGATCAAGTACAACAACTTGGGGTAACAGAAAAAATTGAAAATAAACCTTCCATCGCGTTAGGAGTTTCAGAAATTCGGCTGATTGAAATGGCTAAAGCCTACACCGCTTTTGTCAATGATGGACGTTCTGTATCTCCTTTTTTCTTAACGCGAATTGAAGATAAACATGGGAATTTGATTGTTGAATTTGAACCCGAACCTGCTTTACCCAAAGCTTTCAGCGAAACCACGCAACAAGAAATGTTGGTGATGATGCAAAATGTGGTTGAAAGAGGAACTGCAAAAAGATTGCGTAAGGTATATCACTTACAAAATGACATCGCCGGAAAAACAGGTACCACTCAAGAGAACAAAGACGGTTGGTTTGTCGGTTTACTACCCGATTTGGTAACGGTAACTTGGGTTGGAAATGATAATGCACAGATTAAATTTCCGACAACGGCATTGGGCCAGGGGGCTAATTCAGCTTTGCCAATTTTTGCCGGTTTGTTACAAAAAATGAACGCAGATCCAAGTTTTAAAGGAATTACCACAAGGCAATTTGAAAAACCATCCCCTGAAGTTATGACGGCCATGGATTGTCCGCCAACCGATAAAGATGGGTTTCTTAAACGTTTGTTCACTAAAGATAAAGTCGAAAAAGATTTTAAAAAGTCTTCTGATAAAACAGGGAAGAAAGATAACAAGAAGAAAAGGAAAGGGTTTTTTAAACGGTTGTTTGGCGGGAAGAAATAACCCCGTAAAGAGCTATGTTATTTTATGATTGAACCTTTTTAAATCAAGTTGTCTTCCGATAGTATAAAAATTATTAATGATCGTTTTAAAGAAGTTAAGCCTGCGATAAGAGTGCAAACTATGTTATGAAAACCAAACACAATACCTTAACTTTGCATTTTTCAAAAAAATATAAGGTTTGAGGTTTTTTATTGAGATGGCTTATAATGGGAGAGATTTTCATGGCTGGCAAAAGCAGCCGAATGCCATTACTATTCAAGAAACCTTAGAAAAGTGTTTTGCTAAAATATTTCAGCGAAAAATAGAAATAATCGGAGCAGGAAGAACAGATACCGGAGTTCATGCCAGATATTTAGTTGCTCATTTTAATATGAAAACGGAAATTGATTCAGATCATTTGGTTTACAAACTCAACAGAATGCTGCCGGCTTCTGTGGCGATTCATGATATTTATCCGGTAAAACCCGAAGCACATGCTCGTTTTGATGCGATTTCGCGTAAATATAAATATTATGTTTCCTTAAAAAAAGACCCTTTTACCCAAGACTTTTCTTGCCTTATCTTGCAAAAAATAAACATGGCAAAGATGAATCAGGCTTGTGAAATATTGAAAAATCATCGTAATTTTCAGTGCTTTTCAAAAGTCAAAACTGATGTCAAAACTTATAAATGTACTATTGAAAAAGCATATTGGGAAAAGATAGATAACCAACTTGTCTTCACTATTGTGGCCGATAGATTTTTAAGAAATATGGTTCGATCTATTGTGGGAACTTTACTTGAAATTGGGTTGGGAAAAAGACCGCTTGAAGATTTCGAAAAAGTAATCGCCAGTAAAAATAGAAGCAGAGCGGGAAAATCCATGGCTGCAAAAGGATTATTTTTGCATAAAATAAGATATCCTGAAAACATAAAAATGATTTAATGTCAAAAACAGGAAACATATTTGATATGCAGTTGTTTAAACGACTGTTGAAATATACGCGACCATATCGATTGACATTTTATTTTGTTGCGTTGGCCGCTATTTTATTATCCTTTTTTGGGGTCGCTCGACCTTATTTGACTAAAATTACTATTGATGAAGGGATCATTCCCAAAGATTATCCCCAGTTGATTTTTTATATCGGATTGATGGCAGCGGCTTTAATTTTAGAAGTCGTCTTTCAATTCCTTTTTGTGTATTACGCCAATTGGCTCGGACAAATGGTTATTCGTGATCTGCGTACCAAGTTGTTTAAACATATGATTGCTTTTAAAAAACAATATTATGATCGTTCATCTGTGGGAAGATTGGTCACTCGTGCGGTCAGTGATATTGAAACTATCGCCAGTGTTTTTAGTGAAGGACTTTTTATGATAGTGAGCGACTTGCTAAAAATGGCGGTTGTATTAATTGTAATGTTTACACAAAGCTGGAAACTCTCCTTGTTGGTTATCACCATTATGCCATTTATCGTATATGCTACACGGGTGTTTCAAAGAAAGATGAAAATCGCTTTTGAGGATGTTCGAAACCAAGTGGCTAACTTAAATTCTTTTGTGCAAGAACATCTTACAGGAATGAAAATTGTCCAGATTTTTAGAAGAGAAGAAACCGAATATGAAAGATTCCAAAAAATAAATGAAAAACACCGAAAGGCATGGATTAAAACCGTTTGGTATAATTCATTTTATTTTCCAATTGCTGATATTGCCAGTTCGTTTACGATTGG
>DATGSA010000062.1:0-5386 GCA_035303085.1 Flavobacteriaceae bacterium | reverse complement strand
TATTCTTAAAAACCCATAAGGGTGCATATTGTGCTTTGCTGTTCTCTTTAGCCCCTTCCCAAGTTCCTCCTTTTGTATTTGAGGTAGCGATAATGGTCAAACTTGACATCGCATAAATCAACTTATTGCGCGCCATAGCGTGCCCCACATTAAAACCGGCCTCAGGACTGTAAGGGGAAATGGCCAGTAGATTCCCATTGACAATATACTTTCGATATTGTTTTGCGGTGGACTTTTTAAGTAGGGAATCTGCAAAAATTCCTATAGAAATCCCATTGGCTTCCAATGCTCCTTTCATCGCATTTTCATCTACTCCTCTGGCTCCGCCTGAAACAATGCCATAGCCTTGCTGTGCTGTATTTCTGCCCAATGTCACTGTTTTTTCCAGTAATTTACTACTCGCATTTCTGGCCCCTACCACCCCGACAAATGCTTTTTTGAACAAGGATTTATCCCCCAACCCAAATAATATAGGAGGGGTTTTATCTTTCAATTTGCGTTTTAGAATTTTAGGGTATTCCTTGTCTCCCCGGTTTAGCACCCAGATTCCGGCATTGGTCCATCGCTCCAGAGCCAAACCCAAGGCAGGTTTCCGTTCTAAGAGCGAAATCACACGTTCCGTGGTAATCTTCTTGTCTTGCAGTGTTTCCAACAATCTGTGATTATCTTTTGTCAAAAAATCTTCCGGTTGAATTTCTTGTTCCCGCATCCACTCGGCAAAACGATTCCATTCAGAAAGGGTTAGCGGTTTAGCGATGCGCCTACTTTTTTTGTCAAAATAGGCAACGAATAAGAGAATTGCTTTGGTTCTTTCTGAAATCATATACTTATTTTTGAGCCGTTGAAGTTAAAGCTACCGGATATTGAGTCTTAATGGTTTTTACAATATAAAGCTTTTTTTGAATGAAATTAAGTGCCTCTATTAAATATTGAGTAAAGAAAATTCGAGTTTGATATAACAACAAGATCTCGCAAAACAAATAATTCCTTACCGTAATTCTTCCTATAATTTTTCGACAAATATTTCTATCCATTATCTTTATTACTCCGGAAACCAGCAGCAAACGTTTTGAGCAAATGCGAGTTTTTTGTAACCACTTTTCACGCACAACCTCAATTAATCATCATAATTCATAGGGAGTAATAGGTTTTCATGTTATATTTGTAATCATATTTCCTATATTGAAGGCATGAGTAATCATTTTTCACATAAAGTAACTGTATTTCACGGAAGATCTACCCCAGAGCCAGGTTATCTTGCCGGATATGCATTTTTAATAGCAGCACTGGAAAAAGACACTGAAACAGCTGTTCCTTTACCCGATATTCTTGCCATTACCACTGAAAAATACCAACGCTATAATACTGATCAATGGCAGGTATTTACAATAAGACATCAGCCTGATAAAGACCTTATCAGTCATTTGGTATTCGCCTTAAAATATGAAGGGATCGATTTATATATCTTAAAAAAGATATTCTTGTACATCAAAGAAGGCCCGATAATCAATATGATAAAAAAAGCACCAACAGGTCAATACAGCAGGCGGATTTGGTTCTTGTATGAATGGTTAACAGGTACGACCCTTGAAATACCCGATTTGAAGACCGGGACTTATGTTGAAATTGTCAACCCAAAACTACAGCGGGTTCTTCCATAAATTCGACCCGTCACAGAATCAAAAACAACTTGCCGGGAACTCCGGAATTTTGCCCAATGATCAGAAAAACCGAACAAATCGAAAATTATAGGGCAAAAGACTTTTCCGTTTCGATTGAAAAAGGATTGGAGGGTAAAGATAGAGAACTGATCAGAAGAACTGCCGCATTCTTGCTCCTGAAAGACTCCAAGGCTTCCTTTGCTATTGAGGGAGAATATCCGCCTAATCTTAGAACAAGAAATTGGGGAAAAGCAATCGGACAGGCAGGAAAAAAACAGCTCACAATCGAAGAGTTGGAACGGCTTCAGCATATAGTAATCGGAACAAAAAAGCTGAAGAATATGGGATTGAGAACGCAAGAAGGATTTATCGGAGAGCACGATCGGGAAACCTTCCACCCTTTACCAGATCATATTTCGGCTCAAACCAAAGACTTACCTTCTTTGATGAAAGGGTTATTGGACACCAACAACCGTTTGCAAGAATCGGAATACGATGCTGTGCTGACGGCTGCAACAATAGCATTTGGCTTCGTGTTCATTCATCCTTTTTCTGACGGTAATGTCCGTTTACACCGTTATATAATTCATCATATACTAGCCCGAATGAGCTATACCAACAGGGGGATGATTTTTCCTGTATCGGCAGCTATCCTAAATCGAATTGACGAATACCAGTCAGTTCTGGAGTCTTACTCTTCTCAAAGAATAAATTTGATTAAATGGAAAGCCACGGAAGATTATAATATTAAAATTCTAAATGAAACGATTGATTTATATCGTTATTATGACCTCACCGCGCAGGCTGAATTTCTATATAAATGTATCGAGGAAACCATTGAGAAAATAATACCGGAAGAATTGGATTATCTTGAAAAATATGATCGAATGACCCAATATATTAATAATTATCTGTCCCTGCCCGACACTAAGGTGGATTTGTTAATCAAATTTCTCGATCAGAATAATGGTAAATTATCAAAGAATAAAAGGAAAAAGGAGTTTGCAGATTTTACCGAGGAAGAAATTTCTTCCATTGAAAAGAATTTCCAATTGATTTTTAAAAATGAAGGGGCATAGGGGGTTGTTGGATAATTCGGGGCAAGTTCAATGCTTTTCTAAGTAACTTTAAATCTTGACTTTTATCCATTTTATTTTTATTTGATAGTTAAGGATTGTGTTCAAATTGATTCCTCCGTTATCACAGAAGGTATCAAGTTTCGCTTATAGGGGAGTCGTCGGTGCTTTATCAAAATAATATTTTTTTATTGCGTAAAATTGATCTGTTGGCAGAATATCTTTTCGGATAAATAATTCATTATCACATTTAAGGCATTTATAATTCATACTATTTCCCTTAGAACGATACATAGGCTCAGCTATTAACTAAAAACCTTTATTTTCATTGTTGAAATCAGGGATACTAAACCCGCTACGCCTAAGGTTAATTAGAGTTTATCGATATCTTTTATAACTAAAACTACCTTGTCGCCAAACAAACCAATTTTTGTTATGTTTGGTAACCCCACTGTTGGTAATATTCGAATGCATTTCTTTGTTGTCTATAAACCATTTCAGAACCTCATCATAATTTGAACCATATTCAATCATTTCAGTCCTACATTTGTTGCAACATAACTTTTGACGATCCCAATGCCCCACCCTATGGCATTTGTATTCTTGTCCATTTTTTTTCTAAGATATTAGCCCGCCATTTTATATTTTTAGTTGAACAGCACGCATGACAATTATTACAAATATACCATCCACAGTTGTCATCATAGCTTTCCGTTTTACATTTCACTGTTTCTCGCCTATCAATGATATCCATACAAGAGCCATTAGCACAATGTGAGAGATAAATATTGTCGTTTTGGTCACAATCAGAATTGTTACAACAGAAATTACTTACACGAAAAAGACCATAATTGTCTTTCCCTGAAGGATGCTAAAATTGCTCTATCTTACAAAGATGAACAAGAGAGTGAAAAGGAAGCTGAACTGCGATTAATCTCTTATTATGACCCGGAGCAAGAAAAAGCATTTTATTTTCTGACCAATCTTTTTGATGAAAAGCCTGAACAGATAGCTTTATTGTATAAAAAACGCTGGCAAGTAGAACTTCTGTTCAAAAAGATAAAACAAAACTTTCCGCTGCAATATTTCTACGGTAAAAACCAAAATGCTATACAAATTCAGCTATGGCACACTCTGACAGCACTTTTATTGATCACCTTTATGAAGAAACAACTCACAAAACGATGGGGATTTTCCAGTCTAATAAGTTTATTACAAAAACACTTGTTCACCTATGCCAAGTTTACCGATTTCTTCAACAATATAGATAGATATGCGGTGGAATTCATCAAAAATCGCAGTAAGCAAGAGGATTTCCAACAAAAACTACAGTTTCCTAGCGGATACTAAGAGGGCTTACTTTTCAAAAACCTAAAATAAAACCCTGTTTATGCGGATTGACAAGAGCTTTTTACCTAATTTTGAATTTTACCGGACAACAGTGATTAAATCATTGCTCATCCAAATACCGTTTACCTTTTTAGATTCTCCAAATTCTTTCGCATCTTGCCAAATTATTCACATTCAACTGTTATGGCGAGAAAAATAAAACGCGATCAAGTTTCAAAAACTATTTGGGGACTACAAGTCAACCCTCCTGTATTTTTCATCGCCACGGCGATTATTATTCTGAGTGTTGCCTTAACGCTTATTTTCCACGACCGAGCAGAAGGAGTTTTTATCAACCTTCAGGAATTAGTCGCTTCCAATGCCGATTGGTTTTTTATTATCTGCCTTAATATTTTTATCATATTTTTATTTTATCTCGCCTTGAGTAAATTTGGACAAATGAGAATAGGCGGACCAAAAGCAAAGCCTGAATTTAAAACCACTTCTTGGTTTGCAATGCTCTTTAGTGCTGGGATGGGTATTTCACTGTTGTTTTTTGGGGTAGGTGAACCTATTTTACATTTTTCAAACCCTCCTAATGGTGTAGCAAACGAATCTGAAGCTGCAATTCAAGCAATGAATTTTACATTTTTGCATTATGGGCTTCAAGGTTGGGCAGCTTATGCATTAGTTGGTCTTTCAATGGCTTATTTTAGTTTTACGCGCGGGCTTCCCCTAACCATCCGTTCGGTGTTTTATCCAGTTTTGGGAAACAAAATCTATGGAATTATCGGTCATGCGATAGATATTTTGGCAGTTTTAGCAACTATCTTTGGATTGGCAACTTCGCTGGGACTCGGGGTGCAACAAATCGCCACCGGACTCAATTTTGTGTTTGGATGGAGCAGTGAGGTTGGTATGCAGATTTTGTATATCGCTATTGTCACCCTTATTGCTACGGTTTCTGTAATACTTGGCGTGGATAAAGGAGTGAAAATATTAAGTGAATGGAATATGCGAATTGCTTTGTTTTTATTGTTATTAGTAGTAATCTTAGGACCAACCCTTTTCATATTCAGAGCATTTGTTGAAAATACAGGTAGTTATATTGCCAATTTAATAGAAATATCCTTTTGGAGTGAAACTTACACCGAAGGGAAGTGGCAAAATAACTGGACTATTTTTTATTGGGGTTGGTGGATTGGCTGGTCGCCTTTCGTAGGAATGTTTATCGCTCGAATTTCCAAAGGAAAAACTTTACGTGAATTCATTTTAGGCGTACTGTTAGTTCCGTCATTATTGGCTTTCTTTTGGATGACA
>DATGSA010000061.1:0-4184 GCA_035303085.1 Flavobacteriaceae bacterium | reverse complement strand
GGACTTTCGGAATGTGTTCGAAAAATGCTGTCGCTTCTTCCACGTTCATTTCCAAAACATCGCTGATGGATTTTCCTTTATAGCGAATTTCCAAAGTTTCTCGATTGAATCGCTTTCCGTGGCATACTTCACATTCCACTTGCACATCGGGCAAAAAGTTCATTTCTATAACCTTTAATCCCGCTCCTTTACAAGTTTCACAACGACCGCCCTTGACATTAAAACTAAACCTTCCGGGCTTATAACCTCGGATTTGGGCTTCGGGCGTTTTAGCAAACAGCTTTCTAACTTCATCAAAAGTCTTGGTATAAGTAGCCGGATTAGACCTTGGCGTCCTTCCAATAGGCGATTGGTCAATGGCGATTACTTTGTCGATATGATCTAAACCTTTTATACTCTTGTATGGTTTGGACTCTTTTACACCTCCTTTGTAATAATAGTTATTTAAAATCGGATAAAGCGTTTCATTGATCAACGTGGATTTACCACTTCCCGAAACACCAGTCACCACAATCATTTTACCCAATGGGAATTTTACATCGACATTTTTTAGGTTATTTCCCGTGGCTCCTTTCAGTTCTATAAACTCGCCATTCCCCTCTCGGTGTTTTTCGGGGACTTCAATCTTTTTCTTTCCACTTAAATAATCGGTGGTTAAGGTATTGTGCTTTTCTATTTCTTTGGGCGTTCCGGCGCTGATGACTTCCCCACCGTGTTTCCCCGCAAAAGGTCCAATATCGATCACATAATCCGCTTCTTCGATCATATCTCGATCGTGTTCTACCACAATCACAGAGTTACCGACATCGCGCAATGTTTTAAGCGAATCTATCAGTTTATTGTTATCTCTTTGATGTAAACCAATGCTGGGTTCATCCAAAATATAAAGCACCCCAACCAGTTGAGATCCGATTTGTGTGGCCAATCGAATCCGCTGTGCCTCTCCTCCGGAAAGCGATTTCGAACCTCTTGAAATTGATAAATAAGTCAATCCCACATCAACCAAAAACTGCAATCGTGTACTGATTTCTTTGACAATTTCACCTCCAATTTTTAATTGATTTTTTGATAATTTGGCAGGAAGCTCTTCAAACCATTGGGTTAATTCTGAAATATCTTTTTCAGAAACTTCTCCAATATTTAACCCGTCAATCTTGAAGTATAAAGCTTGCTTTTTAAGACGCGTTCCTTGACAGTCAGAACATTTCACCTTTTTCATATAAGATTTTGCCCAACGTTTTAGTCGCCTTGAGTTATTGTTGTAGTAGGTTTGCTCTATAAATTCCGCAATTCCATCGAAATCAACCTTATACTTTCTTTTAACGCCCAACTCTTTGGAATCGACTTCCAACTGTTCTTTTCCACCGTATAAAATCATGTCTAATCCTTTCGCAGGAATATCATCGATTTTATCGGTCAATTTAAAATCGAATTTTTGCGCAATCAATTCAAGTTGCGTAAACATCCAATTGTTTTTGGGTTCGCCATAAGGTGCCAGACCTCCCGCTCGAATAGACTTCTTTTTATCCGGAATGATTTTGTCTTCTTGCACCTTATAAAGCGTTCCGATTCCATTACAAGTTGGACAAGCGCCTTTGGGAGAGTTAAAAGAAAAAGAATTCGGTTCGGGATTGGGATAGGAAATTCCGGTTACCGGATCCATCAGGGAACTACTAAAGTATCTGGGTGTTTCCTTTTCGTGTTCGATAACCATCAGCACATCTTCGCCCTGATTTAATGCAGTACCGATACTATCTAACAAACGTTTATCCTGTTTCTTACTCGCTGAAACTTTAAGTCGGTCGATAACGATTTCGATATCGTGGGTTTTATACCGATCGAGTTTCATCCCTTTTTCGATATCTCGGATTTCGCCATCGGTACGAACTTTTAGAAATCCTTTTTTAGCAATCTGTTCAAATAATTCGCGATAATGTCCTTTACGAGACCTAACCACCGGAGCCAGAATATTTATCTTCTTACCGGCATAATCCTTCTTGATAAGGTCCATGATTTGCTCAGCGCTATAACTGATCATTTTTTCTCCGGTATTATAGCTATAAGCTTCACCGATTCTGGCATAAAGCAATCGCAAGAAATCATAAATCTCAGTGATGGTTCCCACCGTACTTCTCGGACTTTTACTGGTTGTTTTTTGTTCAATGGCAATTACGGGGGACAAACCTTCAATTTTATCGACATCCGGTCTTTCCATACCTCCCAGAAACTGGCGGGCATAAGCTGAAAATGTTTCGATATATCTTCTTTGTCCTTCAGCATAAATCGTATCAAAAGCCAAGGAAGATTTTCCCGAACCTGAAAGTCCGGTAATAACCACTAATTTATTGCGAGGAATGCAAACATCGATGTCTTGCAAATTATGCTCTCTGGCGCCGAGCACCTCTATTTGTTCTTCGAATTTCGTCATAATTTTAAGACTGGCAAAGTTACTGAAAATGAGTAGGTATTAGGATTGCAAATGAAATAATTAACAGTTTCATACAAGCTAAAACTTATGGAGTTTGAGCTTTAAATCAAAACGATATTGCTATTTAATTTTGGAACAATTCAGCAATAAAAAAATCCGCAAATCGATAGTGAGCTGCGGATTCTGATATCTTCTGATAAAACTAAATAATTAGCCTACTATTTCTTTTACTTTTTCACCGATTTTAGCAGGAGAATCTACCACGTGAATACCACATTCTCTAAGTATTTTCTTCTTGGCTTGTGCAGTATCTTCGCTTCCACCAACAATAGCTCCAGCGTGTCCCATCGTTCTACCGGCAGGTGCAGTTTCTCCGGCAATAAAGCTGATAATCGGTTTTTCAGAACCGCTTTCTTTATACCATCTTGCTGCTTCCGGTTCTAACTGACCGCCAATTTCTCCGATAAGTACAACTGCATCGGTATCTTCGTCTTCAATCAACATCTGAATCGCTTCTTTGGTCGTGGTTCCGATAATTGGATCCCCACCAATTCCGATAGCGGTACTGATTCCCAATCCCTCTTTCACAATTTGATCTGCTGCTTCGTAAGTAAGGGTTCCGGATTTTGAGACCAAACCGATTTTCCCTTTTTTGAAAACAAAGCCCGGCATAATACCGACTTTCGCTTCCTCAGGTGTAATCACACCCGGACAGTTTGGACCGATCAACACACAGTCGCGCTGATCTACATAATTTTTTACTTTAATCATATCTTGCGTTGGAATACCTTCGGTAATGGTAATAATCACCTTAATTCCCGCATCTGCAGATTCCATAATAGCATCGGCAGCAAAAGCCGGCGGTACGAAAATGATACTCACATCAGCTCCTTTTTTTTCCACCGCTTCCTGAATGGTATTATAAACCGGTTTTCCCAAATGCTCTTGACCACCTTTTCCAGGGGTTACTCCGGCAACTACATCAGTGCCGTAATCGATCATTTGTTCGGAGTGAAATGTTCCTTCACTTCCCGTAAAACCTTGAACTACTATCTTTGAATCCTTATTGACTAAAACGCTCATAAATAATTTTCTTTTTATGCTCCGCAAAGATAATTTTTTAAAACTAATCTTAAAGGGTTTTTGCTATTTTTTAGGCATTCATATTTTTTTAAGGTGATTTGTGGCTATTATTTTGGCTACTGGGGAGTTTAAATGGCTTTCAAGAATCCAACCTTGCCAACCCTTCAAGGGCTTGGAGCCCCTTGAAGGGTTTAATCGCCAAAGAACTGGCAAACTTTTCCAAAGTACAAGGAGAGATTTGAGAGCTTTGGAAAAGTGTCATAAAAAAGGCCCCCTACTTTTTCAAAGTTTTACAACGACACACAAGTACTTTGGAAAAGTTCAAATGCGTGACCTAAATGTTTTTCTTAGACGGTAAAGCGAGAAAGAAAACGGCTCTTTAAGTGAAGTCGTCTCAGGAAGAAAAAAGATCCTCATTCCAAACCTATTTTGCCAAAATGTTTTCCCCAACCCTCCACCTTAGGCGGACAAGTGCCGGGAGCCATTTCGGCAAAATGCAATTCCCTCAGCAAGTAGTTTCCTTTGCCAACCCTTCAAGGGCATGGAGCCCCTTGAAGGGTTTAATCGCCAAAGAAATGGCAAACTTTTCCAAAGTACAAGGAGAGATTTGAGAGCTTTGGAAAAGTGTCATAAAAAAGGCCCCCTACTTTTTCAAAGTTTTACAACGACACAC
>DATGSA010000060.1:0-4345 GCA_035303085.1 Flavobacteriaceae bacterium | reverse complement strand
TTTCAAGAAGCAACATAACAGTTACAACCACCCCTGAAATAACTAAACCTTCGGTTTATTTATTTCGTCCCTTCCTTTTTTAAGGAGGAGAGCTTTGCTGTTTGCTTATAAGTTACTCTTATGTAGCAAACAAAAGCTCCTTTCCTTTTCAAGGAAAGGACAGGTTGCGATTCAAACTTGTTTGATTGTCAAGCAGGTAAGGTTCCTGCTGTTTTAAAGTGGGAACGTTTTCATTAAAAGAAATACCACCTTTAACCCAGAAACCCCGCGTGAGCGATTGATGCGGCATCCTTTTTTTGTTATAGAAAGCTTTTATGGAAGGGAGGGGTTGTTTTTAAGACCGGGTTTTTTAAAGAGGTAAAGTTGACAAAAAAAGATATAGCGGAAAGCGCGACCCCGGATTTTGGAATGGGGAATTTATTTTTAATAATTTTTTTTTTGATGCGGGGATTATCGGCTTATAGAAAAACCGGGGGCACGCCCAAATCCTTATCATTAATCGAGTAGGAAGCAAAGATGGGTAATTCCTAACTTTGCTGTCCTCTCACCCCACCCAACATTCCGCACCTGCGAGATTAGGCGGTTTTCACAATGTTTAACCAGAACGGCCAAGGCTCGTTATTCTCTACACCCCGACAACCACTCGTGTCTATCCTAAGAACTGCAACACAGTTACGTCTGTGAATTCTATCTTTAGGTATAAATCTCTGGCTTCATTATGGTCGTTACAGTTTGTCCGGAATATTCGGGACTCCTTGATTGAGAATTCAACTCTTCCCTATATTGGCGTTACCCAATAGTCAAAACAGTACTATGGTATCGGCTGACTTCTTTAAGGCTCTCGCCTTAAAGACCTCCTATGTTAAGTTCATTATCTTACCATTAGTACTACTGTATTTACTACCCGAGATTACAGACGAATTTTGGACATCCGTGTCTATTGCCACATTATCCTCTCGGCAAGCCTTATTATACGGTTCCTATTCGTTGGTACTAACTTTTGTTTTAGGCTTCTTTCATCCCGCTCGTGCGGACTATCTCACGATAGACACCCTTGCCTTAACTAACGGTCCTCCTCAAAATAAGCCTTAACCCTATAGGTAAGTAATGAATATGCTTAGCAAACAATGGATAGAGCGCAGTATATGGATTACGCTCCAGTGGTATTAAACAAATGTTCTGATAAGCCTGTTTTGTGAGGCTTTTTATTTATTGTTGAAATTGAGTTACCCCAAATTTTCTTGCTAAGGTTTTAGCGTCATCTACCTGTTTGCTAATATTATTAATCCTGCTTTGGTTTGAGGGGTGTGTGCTGAGAAATTCTATCGGTTGTTTACCTCCTGCTTGGCTCATACGCTCCCATAAACGCACTGCTGCTTCAGGATCATACCCGGCAATCGCCATTAATTTCACGCCTAAATCATCGGCTTGTTTTTCAAATTTTCTGCTATAAGGAAGGGCAACTCCCAGTTGAGTTCCCAATCCAAAAGCTTGATCAAAAAGTTGTGCATTTTTGGGGTTTTCAAATGCTGCACTACCGGCAATACTTGCCAATTGCGTGAGTTGATCTTGACTCATTCGGCGTTGTCCGTGATTGAGCAACGCGTGAGAAACCTCGTGTCCCATAACCGCTGCCAAACCAGCTTCTGTTTGTGTGATAGGTAAAATACCGGTATATACCGCAATCTTACCGCCAGGCATACACCACGCGTTGACTTGATCACTTTGGATGAGATGATATTCCCATTTATAATCCTTAAGGTAATTTTCAACACCTTCGGCTTTTAGATATAATCTTGCAGCTTCAGCAATTTTATCTCCTACAGAATTTACCATATTGGCTTCTTTGGTTCCCCTGATTACTTTACTCTCTTTTAAAACTTCATCGTATTGTTGAAAAGCCATTGGAAATAATTGAGAATTTGGAATTAGTGCCAAGTCTCTTTTCCCGGTAAATGGATTGGTTTTGCAAGCAGATAATAACCCAAACACCAAAAACACTAATAAGATTTTGTGCAGTTTCATAATTTTCAAACTAATTGTGTTAGTACTCCAAAAATAGATTTATTTCTTGAAGATTATTTAAATAATAGAAAATTTTATGGTTTTAACAGGTAAAATTAATAGATGAAATAAAAACTTCCATATTTATTAAGTGTAAAAAAGCCTTGCGTTATTTAAGCAGGAAAACGAGTTTTAAAGGGATGTAAAAAATTTTTCATAAAGCGAAGGATTTAGTAGAACTTTGATTTAAATTTGTCTGCATAGATTGTGGAATAATATTTGAGTTAAAGATGATGATGAGAATAATAGGAATATTGATATTGTTAAGTATCTTTTTTAGTTGTGAAGGAAAAGCGCAACAGGAAGAAAAAAATGATTTTTCTGTGGAGAAAACGGAGGAGGAGTGGAAATCTATGTTGACACCGGAACAGTTTTATGTATTGCGAAACGATGGTACAGAGCGCCCTTTTTCCAGTTCACTGCTCAAGTTGAACGAAAATGGGAATTTGCACTGTGTGGCTTGTGATAATTTGCTTTTCCGCAGCAAGGATCAATTTGATGCCGATTGCGGGTGGCCTTCTTTTGATAAACCGGTAGAAGGAGCAGTAGTATATAAAGACGATTACAAAATCGGCTATAAAAGAATCGACGTAAGATGTGCAGAATGCGATGGCCATTTAGGACATGTATTTGAGGATGGTCCAAAAGAAACAACCGGTAAACGTTATTGTATCAACGGAGTAGCCTTAAAATTCACCCCTGAAGAAGAATAAAAAACAAAAGATAAAAGAAAATTTATGAAAGAGTATAAAGTGCAAAAATCGGATAAAGAGTGGAAAGAGACCCTGACACCTAAACAATATGAAGTGTTGCGTGAACAAGGAACAGAACATCCCCACACCGGAAAATATAATTTACATACTGAAAAAGGAAGTTATTTCTGTGCCGGATGCGGGCAAAAATTATTTGAAAGCGAAGCGAAATTTAAAAGCGATTGCGGCTGGCCAAGTTTTGATAAAGCGATTGAAGGCAGTGTAGAGTATAAAAAGGACACCAGTCACGGGATGATTCGCACTGAAGTTTTGTGTACCAATTGTGGAGGTCATTTGGGGCATGTATTTGAAGATGAACCAACAGATAGCGGAAATCGTTATTGTATAAATTCCGTAAGTCTGAATTTTAATAAATAATCAAATCTTAAATCATGAAAAAAATCATTTTATCACTCCTTGTGATTAGTACCGTATTAGCTTGTAGAGGTCCGCGAGGATATCCTGGAGATCCCGGTTATAATATATTGGGACAAACTTTTGAGCGACAGGTTAATTTCGCCTATGAACCTCAACCTAATATGTTTTCTAAATTAATTGATATTCCCAACGCTGTAGAAGTCTATGATTCCGATGCAATTTTAGTATATCGACTGGAATCTGTCCCCGCTGCCGGAGGAGGAACTATCGACACCTATAGTTTGATTCCGCAAGAGTTTTATCTGCCGGAAGGAACCATCACTTATGTGTACAACCATAGCTTACATGATGTGGAGTTGATTATAGATGGAAATTTTTATTTGGGAAATTTAGATCCGGTTTTTACGAATAACCAAGTGTTTAGATTTGTCGTAATTCCTTCCGACTGGGCAAATGACCCGGATATTAATATCGAAAACTATGAGAATTTACAAAGCTATGGATTAGATTTACAAGAGTTTTAAAAGGTAATCTTTTTAAACAAACCCTTTAATAGTTGAACCCACTTCGGGGTTCTTTTTGAAGCATGGACCTTGGCCCCGGATTTCATCCGGGGTTATCAATGTTTAACCCTTGTCGGGGTAGAATATTATTACGCGAAATTTCTATTGGAGCTTAACCTTTAACGAAGTATAATTTTGTTGGCTTAAAAACATCAACAATTCGTCAACCCATTTTAGTTTCGAGTTTACTTGGATTTCGGATCTGAACGCGTAACCCGCCAATTCACAACCCGCCAATCCGCCAGCCAACTCCTAACCTATCAAAACCCCGCCCGCCCAATCGTCTCCAGTTGGTTGATTTTCCCAGAATGGGTTTCTACAAAGTTTGATACCCGAATTACCTGTTTGGGCACTTCATATTTTTGCAATGCAGAAGAGATGGAAATTTTATGTTTTAAATCCGTCAATTGCTTATTTGAGAAATCACCTTCTATAAACAATACCACTTGTTGACCAAGCGTATCATCCGGTAAACCAGTGACGAAAAATCGAGTGGAGATAAGTGAACTCAACTTGTTTTCTACGGCTGAAGGGAATATCTTGATTCCGCCGGAATTGATCACATTGTCAGACCGACCCTTCAATCGA
>DATGSA010000059.1:0-6214 GCA_035303085.1 Flavobacteriaceae bacterium | reverse complement strand
TTCCAATTCCACAATATCATTGGTGACAATAGTTTCATCTGAAACTTTTGGTGCTTTGATAACCAAACAGTCGCGGTCATCAGTTGAGATGACTACATCTTTTAAAAGCGTAAACGGCGGTAAGTCGATTTGTTGTGAATAGTTGATTCTTCGGGCAGCGATATGGGTTAAAGTTTCCGTCATCGCATAGGTTTCATATATTTTTGTGGGGATATTTTGGACTTTCTCTAATAAAGCTGCGGAAATCATCCCGCCGCCAACCATCACTTTTTTAACCAGGTGTAATTTCTTTAAAGAACTTTCTAATTGATAAGGGGTTACTGCCGTGAAATCATAGTTTTTTTGATGTACCGCAAGCGGATTGGCTTGTGGTTTGACGCTGTCGATTTCCCACCCTAAAGTCAACGCTCTGACGATCATTAATTTTCCGGCGATATACGTGGCCGGGAGACATAAAAGTGCGGTGGTTTTTGCGGGTAATTTAAAGAAATCTTGCGTGGCTTTGGCGCTGTTAATCATATACTGCTTCTTGACCCACATCTTTTTGGGAGCACCCGTCGAGCCGGAAGTTTGTACTTCTATCAGTGAGTTGTCATCAAACCAAGCTTCTAAAAATAAACCGATATCGTAAAGATATTTCTCCTTCGAATCCTTATAGCTGCTCGCTAAATCCAACAGTTGAGCTTTATTTAAAGCTCTTCCATTCCATTTAAAATCGGGATGTATTTTTTGAGTAGCCTTTTGTGGATTCATATCGATTAGCCTTCAGGGTGATTTTTGGTCGGGTCTAATGCAATCGTAGGAAAATTAACTTTCCCCGTGAGCTTTTCTTTCCAGTTGGTCCACTTATATTTTTTGGAAAAAATGATTATAAAAAGTGGATACAAGATAAATATCGGAATAATTATTTCTGCCCAAGCGCCGGTGGGTTCTGAGATTTCTTTCAATATAGACGGCGATTGAAAAACCGAGTAATTGGAAGTGACCAATAGAATCTGAATCAAATTATTAGCGGTATGAAATCCTAAAGCGAGTTCTATTCCATCATCCATCAAGGTGATTATCCCTAAAAACAGTCCGGTTCCGATATAATAGACCAACAGTGTTTTTCCCAATGCAGCAACTTCCGGATTGGAACCGTGCATCAATCCAAAAAGCACAGAGGTAAATAACAAAGGAACCCATCGATTTTTAAAAATAATTCCGAAACCTTGCATCAAATATCCTCGAAAAAGAATTTCTTCAAAAGCTACTTGAATAGGAACTAAGGTTATGCTGATTAGCAATAAAATCATAAAAGGAAAGAGCTGAAACTGCAATTCAAAATTTTCTGGCGCATAATAATAAGCTACCAATGTACTGATGATAACAAATCCGGCCATCAGTCCGAAACTGAGCAAAAATCTCTTCCAGTCTATTTTGTCCCTGATGGTTATCAAACTTTTTAAAGATCTGCCGTGTAGGTATTTTATGGCAATATAAATCCCTGCCATTCCAAAAACAAAACTAAAAAGTAATAGGAATACGATAAAATTAGGGGAGAGTTCTGAGGCTTTCATGACCTCCGCCAGTGGAGCATTAATGATGCTTACCGGGTTTTCAGATTGTGAGGCTTTTAAGTTGATATATGCGCCAACCAATCCTTGGGCGATAAAAAACAGTAAAAATATGATGAGCGTACCGGCCAAATAATTATACCACTGGTAGCGCCCTTTAAATCCTTGTTCTACAAACATGGCAGATAAATTAAAACTTGAGCGCTGAAATATTCCAGGTCAAATCGGGTTGATAAGTTATATTTTCTCCTTTGACGACTAAAGGGCTGTCGAGATTGTTGGTGTAAAGACTTCCGGTTCCCAATCCTTGTGGCATCGTCGTGTCTTTAAGCGCCGTCCATTGTGCGATGGCATTTAATCCGACATTGCTTTCCAGTGCGCTGGTAATCCACCAACCGATGTCGAGCTCTTCGGCTAAGTTGATCCATTCTTGTGTTCCCGAAAATCCACCGACCAGACTGGGTTTCAAGATGATATATTGCGGGGAGATTTCTTCCAATAATTTTCGTTTATCCTCTTTTTTGAAAACGCCGATTAATTCTTCGTCTAAAGCAATAGGCAGGGGAGTGGATGCACAAAGTTTTCGCATTTCCTCAATTTGCCCTTGCTTAATCGGTTGTTCGATGGAATGTAAATCGAATTGACTGAGTTTTTTGAGTTTTTCCAAAGCTTCTTCAGGAGAAAAAGCCCCGTTCGCATCTACGCGGAGTTCTATTTTTTCTGCCGGGAATTCTTGTCGAATAAATTGAAGTAATTCTAATTCGGTTTCAAAATCTATCGCACCAATTTTCAATTTGATACAAGAAAACCCTTCGGCTAATTTTTGATCGATTTGCGATTTCATAAAAGATTTTTCTCCCATCCAAATCAATCCGTTTATCGGAATTTCTTTTTTGGCTTTGGTGAATTCCGATGGAAACAACACAAAAGGATCGTCGGCTTGTAACGACTGAAGTGCCATCTCCAACCCAAATTGAATCGACGGGTATTCTATGAGTTCCTTCAGCAATTCTTCTTTGTCTCGGTTGATGTTTTCACAAAGCCATTGGAGTTTTTCTTTGTAATCTGGTCGGTCATCAATACTCAATCCGCGCAGGATTCCGCATTCGCCATAACCGACTTTTCCGTTTTCTTCTACTTTGAGAAACCAAGTTTCTTTTTCAGTCAAAACGCCCCGAGAAGTTCCGCTGGGGCGTTTGAAGTCTAACAGGTATTTTTTAAAATTTGCTTTCATTAAACGTTTATCACATCACCAATCGGCGATAAAATCAATTCTTTATTTTTTTCTTTAAATTTTGCAATAGCTTCTTCATGGTCAATTTCGATAAACCCGAAAGTGTCGTAATGACAACCTAAGATTCTGTCGCACTTGATAAAGTCACTGGCTATAATCGCATCTTCAATATCCATCGTAAAATTATCTCCGATAGGAAGAATAGCCAAATCTAAATCATAACGCTTGGGAATCAACTTCATATCCATCGTCAAAGCAGTGTCTCCAGCAATATAAAGTGTTTTTCCATCGGCTTCTAATATAAATCCACAAGGATTTCCGCCGTAGCTGCCATCGGGGAACGAGCTACTGTGAATGGCATTCACCATTTTTAATCTTCCAAAATCGAATTCAAAGCTACCCCCGATGTTCATCGCGTGGCCTTCGATGTCTTTTTCCCCATAGTGATTAACCACTTCAAAATTACTGATGATTTTGGCCCCGGTGTTTTTAGCAATCGCTTCAGCGTCTAAAACGTGATCTCCGTGAGCGTGGGTGAGTAAAATATAATCGGCTTTTAAATCGTTGATGTCAATCTTGTCCTTGGATAAAGGATTTTCAGAAATAAAAGGATCGACAATTAAATGTTTTCCACCGGCTTCAATACCGAGTGAATTTTGTCCGTAAAATCGAATGTTCATAGAATCTGGTTTTAGAAGGTAAACTTAATAAAAAAAGCAGTCTTTTTAAAGCACTTAGAGGCTTTATTAGGATGCTTTTCCTGAGCAAATGTTAATTTTGTTTGTTTATTTTTTAATTTTAATTTGTAAATTTTTGATTTAATGGTTATTTTTGAGTGATAATTTAAAATTTATTCATAATGAATAATACAACTTTCTTCTTTACGAACAAAGGTTCAATTGTTTTCTTCCTGATAATTATTTTAGGATTTACGAATTATGCTCAAGAAGAAAGCTTTCCTTATCCTGAGATTGATTGGGCTACTTATTTCACTTTGACCCAAAGTAATTTTGATAAGGAGGGAGATTATTTTTTCCATGGCAGTAAATTCGGATTATTACCTCCTTATCTTAATCCTTACGATTCTTTAGAAACTTACGTTAACAATCCTGAACATCCCGGGCATCGTTTTTTGGGGAAACTAAGCAATACACAAAATATCGATTTTATAAAAATTTTTGGTCCTATAGGCATTCCTGAAAATAACTATTATTACGATGGTTTAAGATTGACACATATTCGTGCGGTGGATGAATTAAGTAATTTTTATATTATGGGTTTGGCTGAAGAAGAAGCTGATATTGGCACAACTGGCGCCTATCAGGAAAATTACAATAATAATTGGTCCGACCCCTACGATCTTTATTTTCCCGACTTCGATACTACCATTACAATAGAATCCGAACAATGTGACGATGCATTTATCATGAAATATGATGAAAATGGAAACAATCTTTGGGGGTCTTACTATAACGGTAATCAAAATATAAAACAAGCAAATATCATTGTAAACGAAGATTATATCTATCTTTATGGATATACTACTTCTTATGAAGGGATTGGTACACCGGGAACTTATATGCCGGAATGGAATGACTCGTCCACACAGCACATCAATAGATTTTTTATGCAAAAGTTGAATGCTCAAAATGGCATGCCAATTTGGGGTACATACTTGGCTGAGCCTGACCCCGTAGTTGGAAGTTTTTATAGAAATACCACCACAGTAAACGCTAATGGTTATATATTTTATCTCATTGGAGATATTTTGAAAATATTATCGCCGGATGGACAATTAGTTGAAGAACATGAGATTGATTTGAACGCAACTAAAATCAGTGGAATGAATAGTGATAAAGCGGGAAATATATATATTATGGGATATACAGAAAATAATGATAGTATCGGTACTCCGGGGAGCTTTAGACCGATAAAAACTCATGAAAATCAGCGATACATCATTAAATACAATCAGGAAGCAGAAAAACAATGGGGATCTTATTTAACTTCTGTCGAACAAAGCAATATCGATCCGATAAGGTTTTACGCCGGTAAACAGGATATTTATCTCGTCACTTACACTACAGAAGAAGGACTGGCAACAACGAATGCTTTTCAAGAAACAATAGCCGGCGGATTTGATGTTGCTTTTATGAAAATAGACGGTCTGAACGGTAGTCTTAAATGGTTGTCATATTTTGGTGGTGTAGAAGATGAAATGGGAGTTCAAGGAATTCATAAAGACAAAGATAAAAACCTTTATTTGTCTATTACAGAAACCAATTCTCCTTCCGAACAACTCATAACTGAAAATGCTTTGTTTCCTTATCCGATTGTTGACCAAAAAAGTATATTGGTTAAGTTTCTCCATGAAAATAATATCATGTCAACCGAAACTCCTGAATTTTTATCTCTTAAGCTCTATCCCAATCCTGCACAGGGAAATTTATTTTTGCAAAGTGATGAAGTTTTAGATAGTCAAACGATGTTTGCCATCTATGATCTATTGGGTAGAAAATGGAAGAGTTTTAAAGGAAATCAAAGCCAAGAGCAAAGTTTTGATATTTCCGCCCTCTCCGAAGGTGTTTATTTTTTAGAAATAAATCACCAACAACAAAAACAGTATATAAGATTTGTGAAAGAATGAGGAATATAAAGAAAAATAAATACTAATTTTCTCCTTAAAATCGAATTTATTTTTAGCACTTAAGCTTAATAAAAAAAGCAGTCTTTTTAAAACTGCTTTTCTTAATCTTTAGTTTAAGTTAGTTGAGGTATATTATTATAGGTTAGAAAGAAATGGATAAGTTCAGATTTGCTCCGGTATTTGAAGAAACATATCTACAAACCCCTCCAACACAAAGCAATCCTCCGCGCTGACGTCCATATCCGGCCGTTAATCTGGCGCGACCTTTGGTATAACCCATTCCAACATTATAGTAATGCAATTTTCCTTCGCCACCATAATTCCAAGAATCAGCTATATAAAATGATAAATTTGAATTGTGGTTGTATTCAATCATTCCGCCCGCCCAGTTTTCACGATCTTCTTTGGTCCATAAATGTTGCAATTCTAATCGAGCAGATCTTCCACCGCCAAATTTATAGGTGTTTTCAATAACCCCTACTTGCGCTTTAATATCTTCTCCTCCGGGAACACCACCGCTGGTGATGCTTTCATCGATTATTTGGTTCATATAAGTCAACGCCATATCCCATTCATCGGTAAATCGCTTTTTGATTTCGATATTGAAATCGCGATAATACCGTTCGCCGTTTCCGATGAATTTTGTTTTATAGGTATTGTTGTCAAAGTTAAACTCCGTGTCTAAGCCTGCCCAATAAGAAAAGTTGGCGGCAAACTTAGTTCCGTATTTTCCGCCAAGAGCAGTACCTCTTTTTGCAGTATAGTAAACATCCCATT
>DATGSA010000058.1:0-3145 GCA_035303085.1 Flavobacteriaceae bacterium | reverse complement strand
AAAGCGAGGTTATATATTTAACCAATACATTAGATAAACAATGTTAAGTAATTGTACTATAGTTGTTTAAGTTGATTTATTAATTTTTTAAACCTCTATTTTTCTGAGCTGCTTCAAAGTAAATTATTTCATCTTTTATCCAACGTTATTTTTCTTGCAATCATGAATGGGAAGAGCAATTTGTTTAAGATCTCGCGCAGCTTTATTTGTCATCTTAAATCAAGATTGTTATAACATTTTTGTCATCATATGGAATTCAATCTACGACGGACAGATTTTTAAGTAATACAAAAGATATCGCCATTCTCTTGTTGTTCGGTTTAAAAAGGATTTGTTGTTTTATTCCGGAGAAGTAAAGTTTTATTTTGGGAAGTATCTCTTATTTCAATCCTGTACTCGATCCAAAATACCCGTTCTCTCAGTTAAATACTTTCTATTCTTCGCTATTTCTTTATGGTTAATTCCAAATAAAGGATTTAGCAGAGAAAAATCATTATGGAACAAAGAAACCTAAATAGTCGTCCGGCAAAAATCAATGACCAATAAGTTTCTGGCAAAAACTCCTCAGTAGATATAAAACATATATTGAGCAGTTTGATTTAACTTATTCAACTTTTTAAAAATAAAATAATTTTTATTTTCTTTTATTTTCTTTTTTTTCCTTAATAAAAAATGACTCTTTATCTTGCTTGGGATTTTCGTGTACTTTTGTCTTATGGAGTTGCATCAATGCGAAAGCAACTACTCCTGAAGTAAGAACTCCCATAGTCACCACGGTCAAAAACACAGATCCTGTACTGGCATAATCCCCAATGGTTTTTAGCAAATCTTCTGCAAAATCAGGAACATACACATAATAGGTGATAAAAAATATTGAAAATAAAACGGTAGCGATGATTCCTGAAATAAAAGCCACTTCAAAACCTCTTTGATAAGTTATTCTTCCCGAAGTTTTTTCTTTTAATTCTCTAATGGCTAATGACAATCCTGAAGCAGTAATAAGTGCATTCGCAAGACTATACAGCGGATTGGAGTTGATTTCTAACCATCCGAGAACTAAAAAATATAAAATCAAAATGATCCCTGTAAAAACACCAAATTTAATAGAAATAGTATATTTTTTCATGATATAGAAGGTTTTGAAACTTAAAGATACAAAAAATATATACAATCAAAAATGCTTCTATACCCTTAAATTAGTTATTTAAATGTAATTAAATTTAGATACTGTCAGATAATTAGCAGAAAATTCTGAAATAAGGGAGTTTTTTTTTAATCATTTTATTGAAATTGATACTTTTTAAAAAACAAATACGAGGGGTGTTTTTATTGTTTAATTCTTGGGCTTAAGATTTTGAAAAAACAGAAGAATTTCACAAAATTATTCGAAATGGATTTTCTTGATAATTTTCGCCATTCGCTGGCTATTTGCAGTCAACCATTTAAGTTGTTCCGAGAGCAGATGGGCTTCTTCCTTGAGCGAACTCTGCTCCCAATCATCTTGAAACTGTTCTTTATGAGCAATTTCATCCAAATATTTCTTATAATTTTTATCAAAACCATGAGTGACTTTAAGTTCATTTTGTTTTAAAGCACTCACGCTTTCCAGCGCCTCTTCCGAACGCATTAAATTTTCTTGGATATCTTTGATAGCTGTATTAAAATCATCTGACGCAGGGGTGGTTTTATTGTGAATCATATAGGTGCCCAAAGAAGCTAAAGAAGCCAAGAAGGAATGCATCAGCATCACGATTTGAAAAACTTCATTCAAACTTTTATGTTGTGCTTTGGGTTCTTGAGTCATTCGTTGGAAACTGGCATTTAGATCCGACAAAGCCAGAAATGCTGTTTTACGAGAAAGTTTATATTCCTGGGTAACTTCTCCTTTTTCGTTATAATACTTGCCGATTTCAGCCAGGTATTCTCTATCTGCTTTAATGGCAGCTTTAAGGGTTTTATCAATACTTTTAATTTCCCAATAAGGCCATAAAATCCAACTTCCCAAAAATGCTAAACTCGCTCCGATCAAAGTATCCAATACCCTATATTGAATTACGGTAAATACTTCGGGATTCAACAAGGCATAAAGAAATAAAACGTGCATTGTTATAAAAGCAGCTGCTGCTTTATAATTTCGTTGTACCATAGACAATCCTGTGGTATAACACAAAATAGCCAAGGTTGCGTAGACGACCGAGCTATGAATCAATGTGATTATTGAAAAAGCCAATCCTGCACCGATTATTGTCCCAATAGATCTATCTTTAAACCTTTCTTTGGTCAACCCATAATTGGGTCTCATAATGATGATTACCGTCATCAAAATCCAATAGGCATTAAACAAGTTCAAATACAGTCCAAGCCCATATCCTATTATTGCAACCACTGCGATGCGCAAGGAGTGGCGGAAAATACTGGATTCTATATTGAAGTTATCTTTTAATACCTCTAAATTATAATCCTGTTTAGTCAGAAAACTACTCCGATCTTCTTTTTTAGCTGCCTCAATCTCCAAGATGTCCCGATTATAAATCAAATGTTCAATTTTTCTAATCTTTCCAAACTGACTGTTTTGATATTTCCAATAGTTTTTTAGGGCTAAAACATCTTCTTTATTGGAAGCTCCAAGATCCTTAATCAAATGTTCAACATCTTTTTTTATAGTGGTAACAGCATCGGAAATTCTGGAGTCAGATTCAATTTTATTGGGATTTGAAATATTTTTAGACAGATGTTTTAGCCGCTCACTCATCGCGTACATCACTTCTTGGAAATTCTCCAATTCTCCGGGATTATTTTTAAATATCTGATCGGTTTTCCCGTAATTCACGGGGTTCGCCATGGCCAATTCAAGCATATCTATCGCTTGTCTTAAGATCAGTAATCTTCTTGCCTGATAATAAGATTTTCCTGAACCCAGTCTTCTATGGAGTAGAAGCTCCCGTAAAGTTTCATGATTTTCAGTCAATTGATTTTGTTTGTCCAACAAATCTTTAATCAATGTTTTTCTATCGCTTATAGGATTGATAAGCTTGGCCCTGATTTCCAAATAATCAGCGGTAAATTCAAGTGTTTCGGACAAGAAATATTCTGTTGCACTTTTGGGAAAAAGCAACTGTCTGATTAACACCAAGACCACATACCA
>DATGSA010000057.1:0-7173 GCA_035303085.1 Flavobacteriaceae bacterium | reverse complement strand
TGTGTGCCCATACAATTCCTTTGGCATTCTGGCCATAAAGATTGAGTAATTCATTGACCGTTCCGTGCATGTGGTGTACGCGAGAATTCCAAGAAGCACTTCCCTTTGAAGCTACACTTTCTCGATAAAATTCCTCGGCATTATCAACGACAGTCGCGTTTTGCAATAAATAAAAATAAGTATCATCGGAAAGATCTGAGAAATTACTGCGATTGTTTCTTATATATTCCACCACATTATTGGTGGCGGTTGCGCACTTCTCTTTCCCGGCACGCACTGCATGAGCGTATTCCCAACTATTTCCTTTGTGCGGTTCAAAGCACTTATATTGGTCTTTCACATAATCATACGCAGTTTGATTTGTCGTTTTAAGTAAGTCCAATACCTCTTTTTTGGAATTCCATTCATCGTAAACATCCATTCCATAAAAGCCCACTTTTTCCTCTTGCGGTAATTTATCATTGTGACCGCGCAGCCATTCGGCTAAGGCCACAACTTCTTCGTTAGACCACATCCAGGTTGGCCATCGGTGAAGTTTTGACAATACCTCTTTTGCCGAATTTTCTGCGCCTTCCATATTTTTTACATATCGATTGAGGTGGTATAAACTGGCAAAATCGCCTTCCACCGCAATAAAACTAAAGTCCTTTTCTGCGATCAATCTTCGACTGATCTTGTCTCGCCATAAATAATATTCGTGCGTACCGTGACTTGCCTCGCCTAATAATACCAGTTTTTTATCGCCGGCGGCTGAAATCAGTTTGTCTAAACTTTTATCTCCGTCAAGCGGAATGGCTATGTCTTTAAAATTTTGTGCAGAAGAAAACATTGTACTTAAAAATAATAGAATACTAAAAAAAATCTTTGTTTCTAATCGAATCATCATCAATATGAATTATACTATTAATGCAATTGCTATAATCTCAATAAAATAAATTAGTGCTGCCGGTGAACTATTCTTTGCTGAACAATTATTCGACAGCACTTTTTAATAAATTTTAAACTTAAATATTATTGCAGTTTTTAATTAGTTCAACTGTTCTTTAAATTTATTGATAATTCCTCCTTTAAGCAACACTTCAATTTGTCGATCACTTAGCGTATGTTTCGCTTTTATCGTTTTAGTTTCTCCGTCTTGTGAAGTGATAGTAACAGTGATTGGAATTCGGTTTTCAACGTCTTCTCTCAAGTTTTGGAATTTTATCGTATCACCTTGATCTATTTTATCGATATCTTCCGGATTTTCGAATTCCAAAGGAAGAATTCCGAAATTCACAAGGTTTTGCCAAGCAATTCGCGCATAAGATTTGGCCAATACCGCCACTTGTCCAAGATATCTTGGAGCGATGGCAGCGTGTTCACGGCTGGAACCTTGCGCATAATTATCACCGGCCACAACGATATGCCCACCATATTCCTCCTTACTTTTAAGGGCTCTGTGGTAGAAGCTATCGTCGATAACCGTAAAGGAAAACTTACTGATCTCCGGAATATTACTACGATATGGCAGCACTTCAGCTCCTGCTTTCAGAATTTCATCTGTAGAAATATTATCTCCCATTTTCAATAAAACCGGCACTTCGTATTCATCTTGCAATTCCTCAAATTCCGGCAATGCTTTAATATTTGGTGCTTTCTCCAATTCTAACTCTGTGTTATCCTCAACCGGCTCCAACAACATATCGGTTTTAATAATCTGCAGATCCGGCATTTCATACTGCGGATACTTCATGTTATACAAATCTTCCAAATCTCGAGGATCGGTGATTTTTCCGGTCAATGCCGATGCTGCTGCGGTTTCGGGGCTCACTAAATGCACTTGATCGTCTTCAGTTCCCGAACGAGAAGGGAAGTTTCGCGGCATCGTCCGCAAACTTATGGTGTCTGTTGCCGGCGCTTGTCCCATTCCGATACATCCCATACAACCGCTTTGGTGAAAACGCGCTCCGGAAGTAACCAAATTCGCAAAAGTTTTATTATCAATCATATTCTGCATGATTTGACGTGAAGTGGGATTAATATCCAAACTCACTCCGGGGTGAACCGACTTTCCTTCTACAATCGCACTGACAATCCAGAAGTCACGCAATCCGGGATTTGCCGAAGATCCGACCACACACTGGCTGATTTCTTTTCCGGCTACTTCTCTCACCGGAACAACATTTCCGGGACTTGTCGGTAAAGCGACCAATGGCTCTAAATCATCCAACACAATTTCGGCATGTTCGTCATATTCACAATCTTCGTCGGCTAAAATTTCCACCCAAGCTACTTCTCGTTTTTGTTGTTTTAAAAATCGTTTGGTTTCTTCGTCACTTGGAAAAACTGTGGTGGTAGCGCCAAGTTCTGCTCCCATATTGGCGATAACATGACGATCCATCGCGCTTAAATTTTTCAATCCATCGCCATAATATTCGATGATTTTTCCTACTCCACCTTTTACATCGTAACGCCGTAACATTTCAAGGATAATATCTTTGGCACTTACCCAATCCGGTAGTTTTCCGGTGAGTTTTACGCCCATAACTTTGGGCATTTTTATATAATAAGGTTGTCCGGCTATAGCTGCGGCAACATCAAGTCCGCCTGTTCCAATCGCCAACATTCCCAAAGACCCCGCAGCACAAGTATGGCTGTCAGATCCGACCATGGTTTTTCCCGGCTCTCCAAATCGCTCCATATGCACCGGGTGACTTACACCGTTCCCGGGTCGACTATACCACAAGCCGTGTTTTTTAGCTGCCGAGAGTAAAAAGCGATGGTCATCAGCATTTTTAAAATCTGTCTGTAAAAGATTGTGATCCACATATTGTACAGCCACTTCGGTTTTTGCACGGTCTAAACCCATGGCTTCCAACTCCAATTGAACAAGAGTTCCTGTTGCATCTTGAAGTAAGGCTTGGTCAATCTTCAAACCGATCTCTTCGCCCGGTTCCATTTCTCCTTTAATCAAATGACTTTTGATTAGTTTCTGAGTAACATTTAGTCCTGCCATAACACACGAAATTTTTAATTATTCAACGACAAAATATAGAACAAACCTAAGTTTGAAACAAGTATTTTAAGATATATCTTTTCGTAACACTATGTTTTTATGATTTTTATTGAGAAAATTATTTTAGATTGAAACTATTGATTTAATAAATTTTATAAAGTGTGATAACATCAAAATTACGTAAAACAGCATTTTATTTAAAAACGGAAAATAATTTTGTCTACTAATCACTCTAAAAGTAAATTTATAGTAATTAAACAGCTGATTTGTTTTCATCAGAAAGTGTTTTCTTTTAAGTAGATTTGTCTGTTAAAAATTACCAAGAACATGTGGTTTCATAACGAAAGCTACAAATAAAATCACCATACACCATGCAAAATAAAATTGCTGATAATCTTGAAACAATTCATCAAAGAATTAAACGCGCTTGTGAAGAAAATGATAGAAATCCGGAAGAGGTCAAACTTTTACTGGCGACAAAAACAGTTGAATCTGAGCGCATTATAAAAGCACTTAACGCCGGAGAAAACTTGATTGCAGAAAATCGAATCCAAGAAGTGATGGAGAAATATGACGCGTTGGCCGATTATCCTCATGAAAATCATTTTATCGGTCATCTGCAGTCCAACAAAGTGAAATTTCTTATTCAACATCAGATTAAGTGTTTACATAGCATGGATCGAAAGCGCTTGGCCAATCGTTTACAAAACCGACTGGAATTTGAAGACAGCCACATGGATGTTTTAATTCAAGTCAATACTTCTTATGAAGACAGTAAGTTTGGAGTAGCCCCGGAAAAAGCATTGGAGTTCACCAAATATGTTGCCCAAAAAGATCGTATTCACATTAAAGGTTTGATGACGATTGGTTTGTTCAGTGCAGAAAAAGAAAAAGTTGTTCCCTGTTTTCGGCGTTTAAGAGAATTGAAAGATGAAATAAATGCCGCTCAAATCGAAGGCGTGGAGATGAGCGAACTCTCTATGGGGATGAGTCATGATTTTGAATGGGCTATTGCCGAAGGTGCAACAATTGTAAGAATAGGCAGTGCTGTATTCGGAGAGCGTCCATATCCGGACAGTTATTATTGGAATGAAGGATAATCTATTTATTAACTGAATTATGCAAAAATTTACCATAGCGATTCACGGAGGAGCGGGAACCATCGTCAAAGATCAGATGACATCCGATCAAGAAAGACAATACAAAAACGTTTTAGAAAAAGCGTTGGATGCAAGTTATGATACGCTTAAAAAAGGGGGAACAGCAATCGACGCAGTAGAAATTGCCGTTCAACGTTTAGAAGATTCCACTTTGTTCAATGCGGGAAAAGGCAGTGTATTTACAGAGGAGGGCACCCATGAAATGGATGCTTCCATCATGGACGGAAAAACCTTAAAAGCCGGGGCGATCTCTTTGATTAGCGGCATAAAAAATCCGGTGAGGTTGGCGCGAGATGTGATGGAGAAAAGTCAACATGTTTTTTTAGCAGGAAAAGGAGCGATGGATTTTGCCGAGGAGTTGAATTATAAATTGGAGTCTCCCGATTATTTCTTTGATGAATTTCGGTATCGGCAATGGCAGGGAATAAAAGACAGCGACCAAGTTCAGTTGGATCACCGTTCCGATGAAGATTCTAAATATGGAACTGTAGGCGCTGTGGCTTGTGATCAAGCGGGGAATGTTGCCGCGGCCACTTCAACCGGCGGAATGACCAACAAAAAATTAGGTCGAATTGGAGACAGTCCCATCATCGGAGCGGGCAACTATGCCAACAATAAAACCTGTGCAATTAGTTGTACCGGGATTGGAGAATTTTTCATGCGATCAGTAGCTGCTTATGATGTTTCTTGTTTGATGGAATTTAAAGGGCTTTCTCTAAAAGAAGCTGCAGAGGAAGTCATTCATCAGCGCATTTTAAAAATGGGCGGAAAAGGCGGATTAATCGGCGTAGATTCAAAAGGAAATTTTATCATGCCGTTTAATACAGAGGGCATGTACAGAGCTGCTCGCACTTCAAAAGACAAGAGCAATCCGAAAGGAATGAAAATGATAAAAATTTATAAGGAGTAATCTTTCACAAAAATTATGTCCTAATAAATTTTATACGTGGTAGACTGCAGTTTTTACCGTGAAAAACATTAACAATAAAAAAAGCCTTCACACAACTGCAAAGGCTTTCAAAACTTAAATTATGAAAACTACTTTTGTTTTTTCTTCTTTTCGAACTTGGCGTATTTGTTTTTAAACTTATCAATACGACCTGCGGAGTCAACAAGTTTATGTTTTCCGGTATAAAAAGGATGGGAAGCACTCGATATTTCCAATTTAATCAAAGGGTACTCTACTCCATCTACTTCTATAGTTTCGTTTGTTTCAGCGGTTGATTTGGTTATAAATACATCTTCAGTTGACATATCTCTAAAAGCAACCAATCTGTAATTTTCCGGGTGAATTCCTTTTTTCATCTTAATTAATTTTTAGCTCTCGATTAACGAACTGCAAATTTAAAAATAATTAATTAAATAGCAACAATTCTAATCGTTTATTTTTTCAAGTCAAAATTCTTGAACGATGCTTCAATCTCAAGTGTCCAAATATAACTTATTCGTTTAAAATATTTAAAGAATTTGAGGTCTAAAAAGTTGAACCTCTGCCAAACTCTATAGTCAGTTTAGTTCTCTATCCCAAACACCCTTCATTTCTGTGAGATTATTATTGTTGAATTTCTGTTGAGTTTCTTGTTAGAAGAACCAAGAACTACCGATAAAATCCAATTGAAAACTTGTTTTATTTATTTTTGATTCCCACTCCACAGCAATGCTTAGGATTTGATATATTTGCGCTTTGGTATTCCAAACAAAGTTATGCAGAAAATTAAGGGGAAAATAAAATCTATCAGCCTTAAACAAGGCCTACATTTAGGAATAGTTCTGGTCCTGCTAACTATTATTTCCTATTTCATCAACTGGGATATCTTTTTAAGTCCTTGGTTTCAATTTGCGAAATTTATTATTGTTGTCGCTATAGCCGTTTACGCAACCTACCTTTCCAGAAAAGCGCACTTCAAAGTTTTTAGTTTTAGAGATGGATTCTCTGCATTCTTCATCACCGTAGCCGTAGGTTTAGGGATTTTCACGGTGATTAATTGGTTGTTATTTGATTTTTTTGCAACCGATGCAGGACACTATATCAATGATACTGCAATTGTGATGCGTCAAGAACAGTTGGAAGCTTTAGATCAAGATCCCGAAAAAATAAAAGAAGAAATCGAACAACTCCGCGACTCTTATCAGTTTTCTTTTATCAGTCAGTTTCAAGGATATATCATAACTTTGGTTTTATATTGTCTTTTAGCACCTTTGGCGGCGCTGATTTTTAAAACTAAAAAACCTATTATACGCTGATGCAAATCTCTGTTGTCATACCGTTATTAGATGAAGAGGAGTCGCTGCCGGAACTTCACCGTTGGATTAAAGAAGTGATGCAAACCCATTCCTTTTCTTATGAGATTATTTTTATCGACGATGGAAGCGCTGATAATTCCTGGGAAAAGATCGAACATTATTCCAAGACCGAACCCAATGTAAAAGGGATTCGATTTAAGAAAAATTATGGAAAGTCACAAGCGCTTCATGCGGGCTTCAAGTTGGCTCAAGGTGATGTGGTTATAACTATGGATGCAGACTTACAAGATAATCCTGAAGAGATCCCCGAATTATACCGCCTGATAACGGAAGAGGATTTCGACTTGATTTCCGGTTGGAAAAAGAAGCGATATGATTCTTATTTTTCTAAAAACTTACCTTCCAAACTTTTCAACTCTGCTGCAAGACTTACTTCTGGATTGAAACTTCACGATTTCAATTGTGGTTTGAAAGCTTATAAAAATGAGGTGGTTAAATCGATCGATGTTTATGGAGAAATGCATCGGTATATTCCGCTATTGGTTAAAAATGCAGGATATACCAAGATCGATGAAAAAGTAGTTAAACACCAAGCCCGTAAATACGGGAAGACAAAGTTTGGGATGGAACGGTTTGCCCATGGATTTTTAGATCTAATCACCATCTGGTTTCTTTCGAGATTTGGCAGGCGTCCGATGCACTTATTTGGCGCTTGGGGCGTGCTTATGTTTATCATAGGATTTGTAAGTGCCGGATGGATGGGAATTGCCAAAT
>DATGSA010000056.1:0-3065 GCA_035303085.1 Flavobacteriaceae bacterium | reverse complement strand
TATTCCGGAAGTGTCAATAATATCTTCGAGATTGGTGGCGATGATGTAGCAGAATCCGGCAAGAAAAATAAAGCCAACCGTTTTAAACCTGTAGCAAAGTTTTTAGGTCCATTTTATCTCAAACCCGGAGAAACACAACAGCATCAAGTTGAGATGCCCAATTATATAGGTTCGGTAAGAACTATGCTTATAGCAGGAGATGCTACGAAAGCTGCTTATGGGAAAGTTGAAAAAACTACACCGGTCAAAAAACCTCTGATGGTTTTGGCCTCTTTGCCGCGCAAACTTTCGCCCGGGGAAACTGTCGATCTACCGGTTACAGTTTTCAATATGAATGAAAACATCAAAAACGTAAAAGTAAATGTTTCAACCACCGACGCTTTTAAAGCTATAGAAGGAAATTCCAAGACGATACAATTTGACCAACCCGATGAAAAACTGATCAATTTCAGGTATAATCTAATACCGACAGATGAAGTTCAAAAAGTAGTGGTAGAAGTGTCCGGTAACGGAGAGAAAGCTTCTTATGAAGTTGAAATTGATGTTGAAAACCCCAATCCTTATTCGCATAAAATTACCGACTTAACCATTGATAAAAATGGGAAGCAAAATATCAGTTATTCGCCTTTTGGGGTTCCGGGAACCAATGATGTAAAGTTAGAACTCTCTACTTTACCTCCTATGAATTTAACGAAGCTACTGAAATATTTAGAACATTATCCACACAGCTGCGTTGAACAATCGACCTCAACTGCTTTCCCATTGTTATTTTTAGATGAAGTTGTTGATTTGAGCAGTGGTAAAAAAGCATCCATAAAAAGAGACATCAAATCCGTTATTCAAAAAACAGGAGATGCACAGTTGACCAATGGCTCATTACCTTTTTGGCCGGGACAAAGCCGAACCAATGAATGGGTAACTTCTTATGCAGGACATTTTATGTTAGAAGCCAAAGAGAAGGGATATGCTTTGCCGCTTAGTTTCTTAAACAGTTGGTTGCGTTATCAGAAAAATCAAGCTCGTCAGTGGAATATTCACGCTTATTCCCATAATACAAGTTTAACGCAGGCTTATCGTCTGTATACCTTAGCCTTGGCAGGACAACCGGAATTAGCGGCTATGAACAGACTGCGAGAATCCAATCATATGACCAACGAAGCAAAATGGCGTTTAGCAGCAGCTTATGCGATGGCAGGCAAAAAGCAAGTGGCCAAAGATATAGCAAGTACCGCAAATACAGATTTCTCTTCCTACCGATACGATTATTTCAACTATGGCTCGCCTATCAGAAATCAAGCGATGGCTTTAGAAACCATGGTGATTTTAGAGGATGAACAACAACGCGAACTGGCCGTTTCTTTAGCTAAAAAAATGAATGAAAGAGACTGGATGAATACACAAGAAACCAGTTATACGCTTTTATCAATGGCTAAAATGCTCAGAAAATCCGGTGGGAAAGATTTAGACTTAAGCATTACCCAAGATGGAAAAACCCAAACTGTCAAAACCAAAAATGCTTTAGCAGAAATCGATTTAAACGCCGATGACAAAGAAAACACTGTAGAAATTGTCAATCACAATGACAATGTAGTTCATGTAAGTTTATATCAAGAAGGGCAACCCGAATTGGGGCAAGAAGTTCCCGATAGACGACATCTCAAATTGAAAACTACTTTTGTAGATGGTGAAGGCGAGGTTTTAGATGTTGCTAAAATTCGTCAAGGAACAGAAGTTGAAGCAAAAATAAGCGTTACCAATACTTCAAACAACAATGTCAAAGTTGTTGCCTTGACACAAGTCTTTCCGAGCGGTTGGGAAATTGTCAACACGCGTTTTACAGAATCAAAAACAAGTGGAGTTTCGGGAGAAGCAGACTACACCGATATTAGAGATGACCGAGTGCATTTTTATTTCGATTTAGAAAGTAAAAAAACCCGTACTTTCAAAGTGAAGTTGAACGCATCTTATTTAGGAAAATATTATTTACCCGGAACTTTCGCGGAGGGCATGTATGACCGAGACTATTATGCACAAGAAAAAGGGAAGTGGATAGAAGTTCATCAGTAGCATAAAGTTTTCCGCAATAAAAGCATTTGCAGTCCAATTCGATCGGTTCCTTTTCCAAAGGATGAGGTTTCTATTTAGTTTGGAAAGGCTAACCCTGGTAACCCTTCAAGGGGCTCCAAGCCCTTGAAGGGTTGACTCAACACTATATTAGTTTACCTAAGCATTAACAAAAAAATAGATATGAATCATTACTCATAATTTCCCGATTAATTTTTGCCTGCATTACGCTCCGGTATGAGATTGCTTCCTTTTTAACTTTTCCAAAGAAGGAAGTATCGGTTAGAACTTTGAAAAAATAAAGCATCGCTTTGTGAGTACTTTTCCAAAGTTCTCGAATCTTCCCTTGTACTTTGGAAAAGTTTATGCCTTCATCTGAAAATTATTTAGTTACAACCGCCCCCAAAATATCCAAAACTTCGTTTTGTTTATTTTTCCCCTCCTTTTTTAAGGTGGGGAGCTTTGTTTTTATTTAAAAAAAGAGCTTATCGGTACTTCGACAAAAACTCAGCACAGGCACTTCGATGTTTGGACTTCGCTTTTTACTACGGCTTGAAAAAACAAAATATCAAAGGGTTGAGTAGCACCGACAACAAAAAGCGAACCTTGATTAAATGCGCTGAAGACGTGGAATAATTTACTGTCTAAATTGGGAAGTATTTCCTATTAAAACCAAAGGATAAATCATTGCAAAATCAAACCTTATTACCTTCATAACCAATACGATAACTGCTTTTAAAACCTTATTATCTTATTTTTCCGGAATGATATTTAGTAAATTAAAAAATAGCTGCCAATATCGAGAACAGATTTAAAACACAAAACTTTCGATACTTCGATACTTCGACAAGCTCAGTACGGGCAAGCTCAGTACAGGCACAATTTTTCAGTTTCGCTAAAAATTCACTCGATGTGAAAGTACATATAACTGAGTAACAGAAGAATCACATTTTAAACAAACTCTTCCCTTAAATCGCAAAAGATTATTTTTTACTATTTCT
>DATGSA010000055.1:0-8754 GCA_035303085.1 Flavobacteriaceae bacterium | reverse complement strand
AAAAATATAAAACTTTAGCTTTAAAAAGGGGTTTTGAACAAAAAAAGTAATATCAACTTACTTCTTTCTTCAAAAAGAATTACATTTCCCTCTGCAATGTAGTCAATTTTAATCAATATCAAAATAAAACAAATAGCTCTTTCCATGAAAAACATCATCATTCTGGCTTCCGGAACAGGGAGTAATGCTGCGGCAATCATAGATTATTTCAAAGACAATGAAGAGGTGCAAGTCTCTCACGTGCTCTCTAATAATCCAAAAGCACGTGTACTTCAAATGGCAGGAGAGAAAAATGTAGAAAACATGGCTTTTGGACGAAAAGAGTTATACAAAACCGATGAAATCTTACATTTTCTAAAAAAGAATAACCCGGATTTGATTGTATTAGCCGGATTTTTATGGATTATACCGGAAAAAATCGTCCGTGCTTTCCCCAATAAAATAGTTAATATACACCCTGCCTTACTTCCAAAATATGGTGGAAAAGGTATGTATGGAGAAAAAGTGCACCTTGCGGTTTTGGCTAATCAGGAAAAAGAAACGGGGATTTCTATTCATTATGTCAATGAATTCTATGATGAAGGCCGGCTTATTGCACAATTTAAAACGCCCATTGCGCCCGAAGATGATTTAAAATCTATTTTAGCTAAAATCAAAAAATTAGAGCATCAGTATTATCCTAAAGTTATCGATCAACTTTTATTTGCCCAAAACTCATGAGTAAAAATAAAAAATATTACGTTGTCTGGAAAGGTAAAAAACCCGGGATTTATAAGAGCTGGGAAGAGTGTAAAGCTATGATTTCGGGTTATAAAAATCCACAATACAGAGCTTTTCCGACTAAAGCACAAGCACAAGAAGCTTTTGAAAGTAATTATTGGACTTATATCGGGAAAAAAACAACTCACCGTTCAAATGTTGAAGAATTGGCAAATAGTGGAAAAATAAGTCTAAATTCTATCGCTGTTGATGCTGCATCGAGTGGAAATCCGGGAATAATGGAATATCGCGGGGTAGATACAAAAACGCAGAAAGTGCTTTTCCATATGGGGCCGTTCCCTTTGGGCACTAATAACATCGGTGAATTTTTAGCCCTTGTTCACGGCTTGGCATTTTTACATCAACGTAAAAGCAATCGGATTATTTATTCCGACTCACAAATTGCGATAGGTTGGGTGCGCAAAAAAAAGTGTAAAACTACCCTTGCGGTCAATCCTAAAACCGCCAAATTGCATGACCTGATCAAACGAGCTGAAACTTGGTTAAAGTCAACCGATTACAAAACCCGAATCATAAAATGGGATACCTCGTCATGGGGTGAAATTCCTGCAGATTTTGGCAGGAAATAAACCGAAGTAGATTTTTTGAATACTCTTAAGTTGCATTTAGACATCATCATAATCGACAATCAACTTATCGGTTTTTGGATGTGCTTGACAAGTTAATACCAGTCCATCTTCTATTTCCCCTTTGGTAAGAATTTGATTGTTGACCATTTCAACATCTCCTTCTATGATTTGGGCGATACAGCTACTGCAAATTCCTCCGCGACATGAATAAGGCGGATCTAAATCTTCTTCCATAGCTGCGTCGAGGACTCGCTTATCCCGATCCATTTCAAAAGTTACCTCCTCTTCATCCAAAATAACGGTGATAGCAGTTTTGCCCTTCATGCCTTCTTTTGCTTTCCCTTTTTCCTTCCCATTTTCAGTTACAAATAATTCATAATGAATTTTATGTTCTGGGACACCTTTATCAGTCAATACTTCTGTGGCCATATTTATCATCGGTTCAGGTCCGCAGAGATAAAAATTTGATATCGAGTGGTCTTTATATTTATCATTCACTATATACTCTACCATCTCACGTTCAATACGTCCGCGATGACCAACTTCTTTTTTAACCGCCGGTTCCTTCCTGCCAAACAACTTACGCAATCGACTCCCAACAGCTTTTTTCTCCAGACGACTATAAACAAATTCTATATAAAGTCTGTCGGGATATTCTTTTTGCAATTCGAGTAAATCTTTATAAAAAATTGTGTCTTCCGGAGTTCTGTTTCCATAAACCAACACAAATTTACTCTTGGGTTCGGAAATCAATACGCTTTGCAAAATAGCCATTACAGGAGTGATTCCACTTCCTGCAACAAAGGCGACAAATGTTCTTTCTTTTTCCGGAGAAAGTGGTTCATAAACGAATCTTCCTTCGGGTAAAAACACATTTAAATAATCGCCTACTTTTAGTTTTTTATTTACCCAAGAAGAGAATCTACCATCTGCAATCTGCTTTACAGCCACTTTGAGCTTTCCACTTTCCGGGGAAGAACATATAGAATAAGATCGTCTGAATTTTCTTCCTGCAATTTCTTTTTCTAAAGTGAGATACTGACCTGCTGTATAAGTGAATTCTTCTTCCAATTCGGCCGGCACATCGAAACCAACACTAACAGCATCTGCTGTTTCTCTATTTATAGTGCTAACACGGAGCTTATGAAAATTTGACATTTACTGCGTTTTTACACAAAAATACAAACTAAAATAGTCTTTAAAGCAAATTAAGTCTAATTTAGGATAAACAGCCTTTATTTAGAATCGATTGCATTTTCGGCTAAGCTTATTCATCTAAAAACTTAGCCTTCAACTCGGGTGTAGGAATCATACATTCCTCTTTTTTTCCAAACCACTTATAGCGATTTTTGGCTATCAACTCATAAACTGGATCTCTAAGAAACTTTGGCAAATACAAAAACCCTTTCATCCATCGGTACCCCGGCAGGTCTTTAGCAATATGTAATGCTGCAGCAGATTTCACATAATATTTTCCGGTTGAATCTGTCAAAACAATCGAATCGACTTGATCTTTGTCAATACCAAAACTCTCTGTAAGCTCTTGTCCCAATTCACTCTGTAAAGATGCAAATCGAAACAAGTCATTTTTATCTCGTTTAATAACAAACTGAACACTTTTCATACACAAATTGCACACTCCATCAAAGAGGATGATTTTTTTGTGTTTCGGGAGTTTATTTATCATTCTATTCGCTTTGTTTTATCGTTGGAGATTTTGGTTCATTTAAAAATCCAATTTTTATTTCTGACGTAATTCTTTTTGGTCGCAAAGTTTTTGAATCAACTAAGCACCACAATGTTTTAGCCTTCACGATGATTTTATCATCTTTTTTTCGTTTGATTTCCACGTGACGTTCGCTTCTAACCCCTTCCATTTTAGTAACCCAAGTTTTCAAAACTAATGTATCGTTCAAGAAAGCAGGGTTTTTATATTCTATAAAGTGATTGAGCACCACCCAATAAACTTTTTCCCGAATAGCCAAGGGAACTGTACTTGACCAATGTCTCTCAGAAACTTCCAGAACCCACTGTAGATATTTCACATTATTTACATGCCCCAATTCATCAATTGCATCTTCTGGCACTGTTTTTATCTTACTGTACATTTTTGTTTTCATAAGCGTTTACGATTGATCAAATTTAGCATAAAAACATTCAGCAATCAGGAGTAGTTAACCTTATTATTAAGACTTTAAGGGTAAGTTTCTTTAAATTACGCATTTAAGAAACATATAACAGCAAAAATCCACTTATGTTTAGGTATTTACATAAATTTGAGCAACATATTTATAACCTAAATTCAAAATATATAATTATGGCATTTGAACAACCAAAATTAAATTACGATTTTAACGCTCTCGAACCAAGTATCGATGAAGCTACAATGAAAGTTCACTATGGCAAGCACCATGCTGGTTACACGGCTAATCTTAATAAGGCTATTAAGGGGACTGAATTGGAAGACAAAAGCATTGAGGAGATTCTAAAGAATCTTGACATGAAAAACGCTGCAGTTAGAAATAACGGTGGTGGATACTATAACCACAATCTGTTTTTTGAATTGATGTCTCCAAATGGTGGCGGTAAACCTTCAGGTGATTTGGCAAAAGCCATTGATGACAGCTTTGGCTCTTTCGATAAATTCAAGGAAGAATTTATCACTGCTGCTAAAACAAGATTTGGTTCAGGGTGGGCTTGGCTTGCAGTTCAAGAAGATGGAAAACTTGCAGTCTGCTCTACACCTAACCAAGACAACCCACTTATGCCGGGAGCCAACTGTGGAACTCCTATATTAGGTGTTGATGTTTGGGAACACGCTTATTACTTAAAGTATCAGAACAGACGTCCAGATTATCTTGAAGCTTTTTTCAATGTAATCGACTGGGATAAAGTTGCTGAAAAATATACTGCAGCTAAATAATTGATAGTATAGAAGTATTTAAAGCCCTAAACGCAATTTTGTGTTTAGGGCTTTTTTTGGTTTAGTATTAAATTTCAAATGACCAAACAAATTAGTTTTATTTTGCCAAGTCTCCTTTACTTTTTTTTATAAATCTTGGCATTAAGCCGGAATATATGGGGGTAAATTTGTTTTTATTAAGCTAAAGGACGACTGAAAAATATGGGATAATGAAACCGAGTCGATTGAAAATTAACGTCTTAAAATCCATCCCATGGGATCTAAGTAATGAGAGTCTTTAAATATATAAAAGTTTAAGGTAGGACGATGGGTATCTCGGCTATTCCCCACTCTTCCCAAAACATGGCCCACATCGACTTGCTGACCTTTTCGCACGTTGATCTCTTGGAGATTTCTATATACACTGATGTAATTTCCGTGTTGTATCAATATTGTTTTATTTGCTCCTTTAATAGCTTGAATACTTAAAACACTTCCCTTAAAAATAGCTTGAACCGGCTCTCTTTCATTGGTTTCAATACGAATCCCATTACTTTGCACGGTAACGTTTCTCGCCAAAGGACTTGGGTGTTCTCCAAATGGCATAGTTACATTTCCTGACTTTAAGGGCCAGGGCAGCCTGCCTTTATTGGCCTCAAAATTAGCTGCTAATGCTTTTGCTTCAGGTGTCAAATCAAAAGAACTCGTTGATGTAGAGCCTGTTTTCTTGTTTTCCGCTGCAATAGCTTCACGAATTAAACGCTGTATTTCAGCATCTATTCTACTGATTTCTTGTTGTTTTTCTTTGATCTGTTTTTGATATCGACTTCCTTTCTTTGAAATAGTTGCTATTAAGTCATCCTGCTCCCTCTTATCCTTTTGCAATCTTTTTTGCGTAGCTCGATTTTCAACTAAAATCTTTTCTTTATCCTTTCTTTGCTGTGCCAGTTCCGTATTGAGTTGTTGAAGCTCTTTCGCTTGAGCCTGTATCTTCTCGCCCTGTTTAGCGCGATAATTGGCATACTGTTTCATGTATTGCAATCGCTTATAAGCTTGGAGAAAATTATCTGAAGAAAATAAAAACATCAATCGACTTTGCTTGGAATGTCCTTTATAGGATTTTTTTACCATGGCGGCATAATCTTCTTTTAATGCCTCCAATTCTTTTCTTAATGCACTGATTTTATTCTGATTAGTATTAATTTCCTCAGTAAGTAAATTTGCTTCTTGGTTATTAACTCTGATCAAATTTTCCGTAGCGCGAATTCTTCTATTTAAATCTTCAGCTTTGCTAAGAACAGATTGTTTTTCTCTTTCGGTAGATGACAACAATTTATTTATTTGTTGAATCTCTTGTTTTAAGCGTTGACGTTGTCTTTCTAATTCAACTCGTTTGTCAGTTTGTCCATGAACTGATTGTCCTATCAAAAAGAAAACAGATAATACAATAAAAATTTTATGGACTACCTTCATTTAATTTGAATCTCTTTATAGTTGGATGGCATAACAAATGGAAATCTAACCGATTCATTAATATCAAACGAACGAAACTCGATATTTATTTCAGTATTATTTCGATTCTTTTCAACAAGAATATCAATTTTTTCAGGAAAGAAAAAATAATTCCGTCTTGTATAAGTCGGATAAACAACTGAAATTTCACGATTTTCTTTAAGCGAAATCAACTGTTGACTCAACAATCTAAAAGTGGTTTTATCAACCATTAAGCTCTTTGCTATTTCCGTATTATCAGCGCTGACCAGCAAATAACCTTTATCCAATTCTGATAATTCATAACTGTTTTTATCCGGATCATAAATTGCCTTCCCAAGCAATAGATTTTGCAGTTTTTGAAAATCTATTTCTGTTCCCAACCATTTGCTGAGCAAACTGAAGTCACCATCAAAATATTGTCTATTTACCTTCTCATAAAACTGCACGCGATCAGGCGTAACCATCAGTTTTGCCATGGGGATTAAGCCCGCAAATTTAGCACTGACCCAGATAACTTTATCTTTTTCCATGCGCAAGCTCAAACTAATAGACTCTTCACCATATCCATCATCATAAGTCCCTCGTAAACCTGCAACTATCGTTTCGAAATGCGGTTCGGTTCGATGATAGTGTTTTATCACTTTATTTGCAGTAGCATTTTTTAATACAATTTTTTCTGTAGCACTTTTTTTAGAACCGCAAGAAACAGCAGCAAAACTAAGGATGAAAATCAAGATAAGACTTCGTTGTTTCATTTATTAAAATTTATTCTTCTAATTTACTTGCTTTATCCTCATATTGCATCGCTTTTTGAGCTTCGTTTAAACCACGAAAACTTGTGGCTAATTCCTTGTAAAACTTTCTTTCCAATTCTCGATCATCTATAACAAAATCGATACCGTTCAATAAACTCTCTTGTGCAGCATTATATTTTTCCAATCCGTTTTCAGCAATTCCTTTATTCAAATAAAGCCTGGCTTGAGTTGGAAAAATATTGATTTTTTCTTCAGCCAACTCCAACGCTTCAGCATAATGTTTTTCTTTATTTTGCAAAGTAAGCAAGTCGATAATCAGTCGAAGATTATTGGGCGTTTCCTGTAAGGCTTTCTGATAATAAATTAATGCTTTTTCACTATCTCTATTGATATAAAACTCAGCCAATTGCTGATTCGATTGATTTCCACCACTGATTTCCTCCCCTAAAACATAAATCAAATCGTCTTCAAATTCAGGATTAACTTGAACAAAACTCCTAAATCTATCAATTACTTCAAGTTTTATGTCATTGGGAATTTCCTCTGCATTAATCAAAGTTTTCATAGAGGAAACCGCATCTTCTTTTTTCCCTTCCTCCAAATATTTTTTATAAAAAGCCAAATGCACAATGGGTTGATTCACATCAATCGCTTGCAACTTCTCCGCAACTTTTACGGCGTTGTCTATCTCACCACCAGTTTGATAAACATATATCAAATCTGAATAATTCCGGATATTTTTAGGCTGATTTTTAATTTTATTATTCAGATACTCCTTGACAAAATTACGAGCGTCCTTCTCTTTATATATCTTTCTTCTTAAGGCATCTTCTGATTCTGCAATTCCTCTTTTCTCTTTTAAATCATCCAAGGCCTCTAAAGCTTTCGAATAATCTTTCGTTAAGAAGTACAATTCTGCTAAGCTTTCATAGTAATCATCTTCATAAGCGGTCAGTTTTCTAACAATGGGTATCGCTTTAGCGTATTGTTTTTGTTGACGATAAACCTCTTCCAACTCCATCAAAATAAAAACATCATCAGCTTTTTCTTTTAAAGCTTTTTGAAAATAATTTTCCGCTTGCGAAAATCTTTCCAACGAAGCAAAGTTTTTACCCATTTCAAAAAACACTGCTGCCTGGTTGACTTGAAAGTCCTCTGCTTTTCTTAAATTGTCTATCGCTTTTTCATAATTCTCGATTGCTCGATCGGTTAGCGCTTGAAAAAACAAATCTTGAAATTCATCTGTGACATCGCCCAAATCATCCTCCTGAATCGTATCGAGAATCCCTTGATTTTGGGCATAACTTATTTGGGAGAGGAAAAAACCTATCCATAAACAAATAGCATAGAAAAGATTATGTTTTTTCAACATCAATCAAATGAAATATATTTAAAAACAACTTTCTGAAAAGCGCATCACTTAGTTTTATTCAAACGGCTCCCAGTCATCCCAATTGTCTGCAGAACAATCAAGCATATCATATTGACCTTGAAGGATGTCTTCTGCTTCTTCACAAACATCAATAGCATTTTGAATAGCCGTTTTTAATTCAGTACATTTTTGTTGCATCACATCCGAAGGTTCATCATTAAATCCTGCATTATTAAAAGCTTGAAAAGCTTCATAATATTCAAACATAGCTGCCATACACTCTTCTGAAGCATTATCAGGCATCGGAACATCGATGTCATCATCAGGATTCAAACTTCCTTCAGCCATAGGAATTCCAAATAAAGCACCTTGACTAACATTTAAGGTATCTCCGGTATGACCGTTAACTCTAGCATTAAATCCAAAAGATCCGAAAACGCCATCTTGATCAACCGATGAGATTTTAATAGTTCCTTCACCTAAAGAATCTGTAGAATAAAACACACCCGAATTGCTGGTGTATTCAGCGACATTTAGAGAGGAGCCCCCTAATTCATATTCCTGACCTGCGGAAATAGACTGTAAGGTCAAATTTAATTTTTTCGAACCGTCTTCTCCGGCGATGGTCATAGAGCCATCTTCATTGGTATAGACTTTAGCGTCCAAATCATGGAAAAACCCAAAACTTGTTTGACCTTGCATCGAAGGCGTATTGGTTTCAATATCATCTGAGCAGCTCACTAAAAGCAAGAGCAAAAGTACGGGGATGAAATACTTTTTCATAAGGAATAAGAATTTTAAAGGATTAAGGTATAATTGACAAATGTAAAACAAAAAAAAGACTTGCATTTTCAATTTATAAATAAAATAGTCATTATCTTT
>DATGSA010000054.1:0-12558 GCA_035303085.1 Flavobacteriaceae bacterium | reverse complement strand
AGAAATATCAAGGATAACCTATCTCCGAATAAATATCATCACTCAACTATTGTTCTATCTCAAAATCATACTAAACCCACTGAACTAAAAATCTAAAACTTCCTTCTTCTTTCCCCATACCACCATTTTGGTTGATACGGTTCTTTTACCAATCCTATTTATCTATCGATTTAGTCTTGAAGAAACCAGGAATTAGAGATTGATTTGGCTCATTATGAAAAGGTGTGTGTTAAATAAAAATCTCCTTGACGCTGTCCAATTTTGGCATTGTTACTTTCCAGTCGTATAGGTCTTTGGGTTTGACCCGCAAGCCATCTTGCGCGGTGGGCTCGCCATGAATTAAAAATACTTCTCTGGGTTTATATTCAAGTTCAGAAGTCCACTCTAAAAGTTCTTGTTGATCGGCGTGAGCGGAAAGGCTTTGTAGGTGTTTGCTGTAGCCTTCCCGGTTTGCTTTTTCAGCTTCTTCCTCGTGAATTTTGGCACTGTCCAATAGAATTATTTTTGTAATGGCCAGAGTAGGAGCGGTGCCAACAATCTTTTCTCGAAAACCTTGTCGAACCAATCGCGGTATATAACCACAGTGATCTAAATGCCCGTGTGTCAACAAAACCAAATCGATTTCAGATGGCGGAAAAGGAAATTCTTCCCAGTTTCTTTCTCGAAGTTCTTTTAGTACTTGAAACATCCCACAATCTATCAAAATATTCTTTTTAGAAGTTTCAATCAAAAATTTGGAACCCGTTACGGTTCCGGCAGCACCTAAGAAGTGGATTTTTATGGAATTTATTTTACAATCTTATCTATTTCACTTTCGGAAGCTTTATTTCTTCTCAGAGAAGTTTTTAAGTTCTCCACTTGGAATACTTTCATCTTCCCGTTGTACTTCTCGATTTGTATGTTTTTATCTTCCTTAGTTTCTCAACTTCATTCTAACCCAAAATTTTCTGTTTAAATTCCAATCAGATGATTTCTTCGGTGTTCGCAGAGGGGAGGTGAATAAAAAACAGGTGCAAACACTTCAATAATCAATCTATATGCCCGAGATGAAGGCTTGGGATATTTGCCTTTCAAATCTTTTTTGTTTGCTGTTTTTATTGATATTTATTATTGGCGCTAAAGCATATTGATTCTGCAAATACCCTATATTGTGTATACAAAGACAAAATTAGAAATCAAAACATCCGTATAAAATGATTAAAGTCATTTATGGGCTGGTCCGGGTTTTGTAAGTTTGTATTCTAAGCCATCTCGCTGAATACGATATTTCCGAATATGGGAATTGTTTTATTGAGAAAATAAGGCTTATTGTTTCAGTTAATTAGATTAACGATCAATCATGAAAAATGAAACATATTCCAATAACATAGGTAATGTTGTCGCAGTACATGGTAGCGTGGTGGATATAAAATTTGAAAAGAAACTTCCCGCCATCAACGTGGTTGTGAAAACCGGAAAGAACCTTGAAATCATTCTCGAGGTGCATATGCAACTCGACAACAAGCATATTCGATGCATTGCATTGACCCCAACCCAGGGTCTGGAAAGAGGAATGAAAGCTGTGTCCACATATAAATCCTTGGAAGTGCCTGTTGGATCGGAAACATTAGGTCATATGTTTGATGTTTTTGGAAATACGTTGGATAATTTCGTGTTGCCCGAAACAATGGAAAGGCGCAGCATTCATAATAAACCTCCACCATTGACCGAACGTTTGACTACCTCTCAAGTGTTTGAGACCGGTATTAAAGCCATTGATGTTTTAGTTCCTCTGGAGCGTGGGGGTAAGGCAGGTTTGTTTGGTGGAGCAGGTGTTGGAAAAACGGTTTTATTGACAGAACTTATTCACAATATGGTCAAAAACCACCAGGGTGTCAGTATGTTTTGTGGTATTGGAGAGCGCAGCCGGGAAGGTCTGGAATTATATCAGGAAATGAAAGAGGCAGGTGTTCTTAAAGATATGGTTATGATATTCGGTCAGATGAACGAATTGCCCGGTGCCCGTTTTAGAGTGGGTCATGCCGCACTGACCATGGCAGAATATTTCCGTAACGATGAGCATAAAGATGTGTTATTGTTGATAGACAATGTTTTCCGATTTATCCAAGCAGGGATGGAGGTGTCAGGGCTATTGGGCCAAATGCCTTCTCGTCTTGGGTATCAACCGACAATGAGTACTGAACTATCGCAATTGGAAGAGCGGATTGCGAATACAAAAACAGGGGCGATTACCTCTATTCAGGCGGTATATGTTCCTGCGGATGATTTAACGGATCCAGCGGCAGTCCATACTTTTTCACATTTATCTGCAACTATCACTCTGTCGCGAAAAAGAGCCAGTGAAGGCATGTATCCGGCAATCGACCTGTTGCAATCGGGTTCTAAAATGGCTTCACCCCACATTATCGGAGAAAGACATTACAATATCGCCCAAGAAATCAGGCAAACATTAGCGGAATATGCTGAACTCAAAGATATTATCGCGATGTTGGGTTTGGAGCAGTTGTCCCTTGGGGATCAAAAGACGGTAAACCGCTCCCGCAGACTTGAGCGGTTTCTTACCCAACCTTTTTATACAACAGAACAATTCACCCAGTACAAAGGGAAAAACGTGAGCTTAAAAGATGCGTTGGACGGATGTGAAAGAATATTGAATGACGAATTTAACGACTACCCTGAAAGTGATTTTTATATGATTGGGACCATCGATGAAATAAAAAAGAAAACAACAAGCAATACATAAGCCATGAAAACAATGAATCTTAAGATTTTGCTTCCCTACAGCGTTTTTGCCGATGTAAAAAACGTGAAGAGAATAGTAGTGGAAACAACAGATGGTTCTTATGGGATTTTGCCCCGCAGGCTTGATTGTACAGCGGCTTTGATTACGGGAATATTATTGTACGAAACAGAAAGTGAAGGCGAAAAATATATTGCGGTAAACGAAGGGATTCTGATAAAATCAGGGACACAAGTTTTGATATCCGTCCGTTATGCAATTGGAAATGCACCTCTTGGAGAGCTTAAGGCTATGGTGAAAAAAGAAATGATAGTGTTGGATGAGTTGGAAATAAACGCCCGCAGTGTGATGGCAAAATTGGAAACCGGTTTTCTGCGTAATTTCCAAAATTTAAGGAAATAAATGTGAAAGAGAAGAAATCAAATAAAAACAACTCTTTTGAGAATATTGTCGGCGATAAAGAAGAACGGAAATTGCAGGCAAAACGCGAAAAGAAAAGTGTATGGTCTGGATTGGGTTTATTTGGCATGGTAGGCTGGTCTATCGCAGTACCCACAATTTTGGGTGCTGCCTTGGGAATCTGGATTGATAAAAGTTATAAAAATGATTTCTCTTGGACGCTTAGTCTATTGGTTGGGGGGTTGATATTGGGTTGTTTGATCGCCTGGAACTGGGTCCAAAAAGAAAATAAGGAAATCCATAAAAAAAACGATGATGGAAATGAATGAAGTGTTAACCTTGCTACTTGCCTTATTGGGGGGGATTGCCTTAGGAGTTTTGTTTTTCGGCGGGCTTTGGCTAACCGTGCGTAAAGGATTAACCTCAAAAAGACCAACGCTGTTTTTTATGGGGAGTTTGGTCCTTAGGATGGCGATTGTTCTGGTCGGGTTTTATTATATAGGCGCAGGCAATTGGAAAAATATGCTTGTTGGTCTGGGAGGGTTTTTGATAGCGAGAATTGTGATTACTCGCATCACAAAAAAAGAAAAGCAGGCGAAGAACGTATTCATAAAAAAAGTAAGCGATGAGGATTAGTCCCGATCAAAAAGTTTTTTGGGAGTATGGATTTGTTAACTTGAACCTTACCATTGTTATGACATGGGGGTTGATGGTCCTGCTTGTGATCGGAGCGTGGCTTGTTACCCGGAATTTAAAATCGGGTATTAAAAGATCCCGTTGGCAAAATATTCTGGAGATGCTTATTTTGATGATCCGTGATCAAATAAAAGAAGTGGGGCTGGACAAACCCAAAAAATATATAAGCTTTATCGGAACTCTGTTTATTTTTATCGCAGTTTCCAATTTATTGACGATAGTACCTTGGTACGAAGCGCCAACGGCATCCCTTTCTACCACAACGGCACTGGCGATATCTGTGTTTATTGCAGTGCCTGTTTTTGGAATAGTCCAGGGCGGACTTAAAAATTATTTAAAATCCTATTTGCAGCCTAATTTCATTATGTTGCCTTTCAATATTATCAGTGAGATTTCACGAACTCTTGCCTTAGCGGTTAGATTGTTTGGAAATATAATGAGCGGTGGATTGATCGCTACCGTTTTGATTTCGATAGTTCCTTTTTTCTTTCCCGTTATCATGAGTGCATTGGGATTGCTTACGGGAATGATACAGGCCTATATTTTTGCGGTTTTGGCAACGGTTTATATAGCTGCTGCCACAAGAGATGCCGAGAGAAAAAAGACAAATACCATCACGGCAAAACATAATGATAACCAAGTCGAATCAAAAAATGGTGAAGTAATAAGAGACAGGAAACAAAAAGATATAAAATAAAATTAATTTAAAATTCAAAAAAAATGGACAACGTAACGATTATCGCAGTAGCATCAATAATTACCGCAGGCATTACAACAGCTATCGGCAGTATGATGCCGGCAATAGGCGAAGGAAGATCAGTTTCAAAGGCATTGGAATCCATTGCACAACAACCGGACGCTGCTCCAACTATTACCAGAACATTATTTGTGGGATTAGCCATGATTGAATCGACAGCTATTTATTGTTTCGTGCTTTCGATGATTCTCATTTTTGCGAATCCTTTCTGGAATCATTTTATAGGTTAATTATTTATGGAAATCAACTGGTTTACGGTAATAGCGCAAATAATCAACTTTCTTATTTTGGTTTGGTTGTTAAAACGGTTTTTGTACAAACCGGTATTGAACGCTATTGACGAAAGAGAAAAAAAGATTGCTTCCCGACTTGCGGATGCTGCAACGAAAAAGGTTGAAGCTAAAAGAGAACAAGAGCTGTTCCGTAAAAAAAATGAAGTTTTTGATAGAGAGCGTTCGGCAAAAATGCAAAAAGTCCACGACCAGGCCAATTCTGAAAAACAACGTTTGTTTGACGAGGCTCGAAAAGAATTCACTGCGCTGCGTTCAAAATTAAAGACCTCATTTAAGGAAAAGGAACAGGAAATAATGGATAAACTCAAGAAGAAAACAAGAGATACCGTTTTTGCCATTACCGGCAAAACGCTTTCCGATCTGGCCAACGCTGATCTTGAAAAACAGATTTTAAATGTTTTTATAAAAAAAATCGAGAATTTGAACGAGACGGATAAAACAAAATTCACAAATGCGCTCAAAGACAACGATGCCCCCATTATCGTTAAAAGTGTTTTTGAACTTTCAGCAACGTCAAGACAGGAACTGGAAAAAGCGATTGAAGAAATCATCGGAAAGCAAAGTGATTTTCAATATCTGCGGAAATCAAAACTGGTCAGTGGAATTGAGCTTGAGGTCGCCAGCTACCAATTGTCTTGGAATATTGAATCCTATCTCGATTTATTAAAAAAAGATAGTATCACAAAGGAGAAAGAAAATGCAATCGACTGATTTAGATAAATTAATAGATGATACCTTTCTGGAGATAAGCCAAAGCAGACAAAATTATGATCCTGAAATCCAATTTCGTGAAATGGGGGTCGTAAAGAAAGTGTCTGCTGGTGTTGCCACTGTGACGGGTTTACCAGGGACAGGTTTTGAAGAGTTGTTAGAATTTCCCGACAATCTATACGGAATGGCTTTTGATTTGGATCAAGATGAAATAGGGGTGGTCCTTTTGGGAAATAGCGATGAGCTGCAAGCAGGTGATCGGGTTTTAAGAACCCATAGAGTTGCCGATATTCCTGTGGGGGAAGAACTTATCGGAAGAGTAATTGATTCCCTCGGGAACCCCATGGACGACAAGGGTCCTATTTCATTTGAACAGAGGCTTCCTATTGAAAGGCCTGCCCCAGCTATTATGAGCCGTGAGGCCGTGAACTCCCCCTTGCAGACCGGAATTAAAGTGATAGATGCGATAATTCCTATTGGTCGCGGCCAACGGGAGCTGATATTAGGTGACCGGCAAACGGGGAAAACATCCATTGCCGTTGATACAATTATCAATCAGCATGATAAAGATGTGTTGTGCGTTTACTGTGCCATCAGCCAACGTACGGCGGCAGTTGGTAAAGTAGTCTCAGATCTGACAGATAATGGTGCCATGGATTATACCATTGTTGTGGTAACGGAAGGCAATAGTTCCCCTGGACTTCAATATCTGACCCCTTATGCTGCTACGAGTATTGCAGAATTTTTTATGGAGCAAGGACGCGATGTGTTGATTGTCTATGACGATCTTACCAAACACGCCCGCGCCTATCGAGAACTTTCACTTTTATTGCGAAGACCACCGGGCAGAGAAGCGTTTCCCGGTGATATTTTCTACATTCATTCCAGACTTTTGGAAAGATCGACTCATCTAAATGAGGAGAATGGAGGCGGTTCCTTGACTGCTTTGCCCATTATAGAAACCCAAGCACAGGATATTTCAGCTTATATTCCCACAAACTTAATTTCAATTACCGATGGGCAAATTTATCTATCGCCAAAACTGTTTGAATTGGGGTTGCTTCCGGCGGTGGATATTGGAAAATCCGTGTCCCGGGTGGGCGGTAAAGCTCAGTTGAGGGCTTATCAAAAAATCGCTGGGAATTTAAAACTTGCCTATAGCCAGTCAGAAGAATTGGAAACATTTGCGCGTTTTGGTACTCGCCTGGATCAGGATACCCAAAAAACAATCGAGCGTGGAAAAAGAATACGGATGATTTTCAAACAGCCTGAAATGAAACCGGTTTCCGTGCCGGAGCAACTTTTGGTCTTACTGGCGCTGATTAATGGGGTGTTCGACCTTATACCCCTTGACAAGGTAACAAAGGCAGAGTCCTTGATCCGAAAAAAACATGCTGAATTATCCGGTGAGGTGTTGCGACGGATATACGCTTCAGAACCTTTAAATGAAAATGACGAAGCTATTCTTGTGGCATTGGCAAAAGAAGCAATTCAGCATATTCCTAAACTCGATCGCAATGAGTGACACTTTGATAAATTTGCAACGAAGGAGACAAAGTGCAAGCGATCTTGGATCGGTGGTACGAACCATGAAAGCTATGTCAACTTCGAATATTACTCAATATGAAATGGCTGTTCAATCTTTACAGGAATATTACCGCACTATTTCTCTTGGTATACACGCGTGCTTTAGAAAGGAGAAAATCTCAGTTATGGAAGATAATCACAATAAAAAAGACTCTATTTCCGTAGCCGTCATCTTTGGATCAGATCAAGGCTTGGTGGGGAGGTTTAATGATACCATAAGTACCTGCGCCCAACAAATAATAAAGGAAATTCCCGGAAACACAGAAGTCTGGGCTGTTGGCGAAAGGGTTTATACATTGCTTTTGGATATGGGGTTGTCGCCAAATAAATTGTTTAGTGTTCCCAGTTCGGTTTCTGCGATAACGCCTTTGGTAAACCGGATTTTAATTAAAAGTGAAGAATACAGGCAAGACGACCGATTTTACAGCTTTTATATTTTTCACAATACCCCAACAGAAGGCGCAAATTACAGACAGGAAAACCAACAATTGTATCCGCCGGATGAGAAATGGGAAGATGAAATAACGAAAATGGAATGGCCGTCGCAAAATATCCCCGAGGTAATTGGAGAGACCGAAGACACCTTGCGGATCCTGATTAGGGAATATCTTTTTGTCTCTATTTATAAAGCCTGCGCAGAATCCTTGGCCGCCGAAAATGCAAGTAGGCTGGAAGCTATGGAACGCGCGGAAAAAAACATAGATGAGATGTTGGACGATTTGAATCGCGATTACAACCGTTTGAGGCAAAGCATGATAGACGAAGAGCTTTTTGATGTGATTGCGGGGTTCGAGGCACTAAAAGACAATAAATAAACAGTTTTTTAAAACATCCTTATTCTTCGGATAAACGTTCATCGATCCTTTTGTTTGGCATTCCGATCAACGCCCTCAAGATTCCGTGAACAAATGTAATCGGTAATAATAGGACACCAGCCATCATCATCCCGAGTGGTAGTATCCCTAAAAGTGTGTAAAATAAAGTTAAACATAATATTTAATTGAGCTTCTTTTTTGAAGAATAAAGGGCAAACCAAAGTTGTCTAGCTCGGTAATCAGCATAATCACATAGGTTTGACAATGCGTCATTTAAAAGTCCCGCACGGGATAGGTATGTCCCAATTTTCCCGTTTTCGGCAAAAACTACGTGGTATCCTGCCTGTTTCAAAATTTCCGCTATGTTTTTACGGATATTTATATTGTCTTCGATGATTAGTACTTTTTTCATAACTTTCATATTAGAAGTTTGCCCCAAAATATTGTGGTTTTATTCAATTGATTTTGAAACCAATCTCACTTCTATTAATTAAGAAAAGCTCCTTTATAATGTTTTATATCAGTATATTGCCTTTAGTATTGACGGAGTTTGATCATTCAATTCCTTTTTTGTTTTAAAGCCTTTTGAATTTCGAAGTCGGTTTTGGGTTTTATTACAACGGAACCAATTTTAATCCCGTTCATCTTATTAACACCTCTTATATTTCAATGTTTACCGTATCATATTTTCTGGATTTAAATAGAATTTGATTGTCAGATCTTTCAATAAATTGCCTCCTCATTTAAATAAATTTAAAGATTTTGACGTGTTTTCATATCAAAATCTCCTTTACACTATACAATTTCGGCGTGCTTACTTTCCAATCATACACGTCTTTGAGTTTGACCCGCAACGCATCTTGAGCGGTGGATTCGCCGTGGATTAAAAATACTTCTCTTGGTTTATATTCAAGTTCAGAAGTCCACTCTAAAAGTTCTTGTTGATCGGCGTGAGCGGAAAGGCTTTGTAGGTGTTTGATGGAGGCGTTCACTTTGTGGTATTTTCCAAAAAACTTGATTTCGTCTGCGCCTTCCAGTAGCTGTCGTCCGCGTGTTCCTTCTGCTTGATAGCCAACCAATAAAACAGTAGTATTTTCTTTATCGATCATTTGGGACAGATAAGTCAGCACTCTTCCGCCGGTTACCATGCCGCTTCCCGCAATGATTACTTTGGGTCTTGGATCGTCGATAGTTTCCCAAGTTTCTTTGTAAGAGCTAATCAGGTTGACGCGGTTGACCATCGCACTAAATTCTTTTGAAGTTAATTTATGCCATTTCGGGAAATTATTAAAAACAGATAAAACATTGTTGCCCATCGGGCTGTCCATAAAAATAGAAATATTGAAAATCTTATTCTTTTGGTCCAACTTCCACAAGAGATACATCAAGGCTTGAAATCGCTCAACAGCAAAAGAAGGAATGATCAAATTCCCTCGATTATGAATTGTTTTTTGGATCAAATCAATCAATATTCCCGACACGTCTTCTGAAGGATGCAATCGGTTTCCGTACGTGCTTTCCAAAAACAAATAATCGGCACGCGTAGGTCGATTTGGCGGATGTAGTAAAAGATCTTTTTCGCGACCAATATCTCCGGAGAAAACAAATCGCTTTCCAAAAACATCTAACTCGATAAAAGTTGCTCCGATGATATGACCGTTATATCGAAAGCGATATTTTATGTTTTCAGAAGCTTCAATCCATTTATCTTTTTGTTTTACTTGAAAAAAACGCAGGGTGGTTTCCGCTTCAGCTTCGGTATAAAAAGGTTTGGCCGGGTCGTGTTTGCTGTAGCCTTCCCGGTTTGCTTTTTCAGCTTCTTCCTCGTGAATTTTGGCACTGTCCAATAGAATTATTTTTGTAATGGCCAGAGTAGGAGCGGTGCCAACAATCTTTCCTCGAAAACCTTGTCGAACCAATCGCGGTAAATAACCACAGTGATCTAAATGCCCGTGTGTCAACAAAACCAAATCGATTTCAGATGGCGGAAAAGGAAATTCTTCCCAGTTTCTTTCTCGAAGCTCTTTTAATCCTTGAAACATCCCACAATCTATCAAAATATTTTCTGCGGGAGTTTCAATCAGAAATTTGGAACCCGTTACGGTTCCGGCAGCACCTAAGAAGTGGATTTTTATGGAATTTATTTTTTTTGGCATATCAAATCATTTTAAAATATAGTTAAATATTGTTGCGTTTTCCTTGCTCAATCATTTTCTAAATCGATTAAATTCAATAATTCGTTCATCACTCTTTTTATTCTTACCGCTGAAACGCCTATTTCTTTTAAAGCATCAGAATTGTTAAAAAGCTCTCTGGTTAAAACGATATCTTTTTTAATCAATTGATGTTTTTCATGTTTTGTTAGTGTGGTTAAGGTGGTAATTGGATAAAGCGTATAGGCATCAACATTGTGTTTTATTCCGTTGTTTTCAGGATAATCCCAACTTAACAATTGCAGCCCTACACAGTCGGAATAGGTTATCGCATCTAAGGTGAATCTTGTGTTGGTAACCAACCATCCTTGTTTTAAACGAGACGCTTTTTCAGGATCTTTGTTCCAGTATTCTTGAATATCCAAAAATCGAGAGTTTATATATAAAGGTACTCTAACGTTGCTAGCCGCTTTGGGGTCGGAATGAAATTTGCATTCCACGGTATAGGTGTTTCCGTCTTTTTTAGCCAATACATCTACCTCGTGTGTTACACATTCCCCTTGAAGGATTACGCCTACTTTTGTTTGGAAACCTTTATGGCGAAGTAAAGCACTGATCAATCGTTCAAACGGATAGCCGGTCGGGCCTAAATCTAAGATAGCGCGTTTTAAACTGTATTTTGAAGCCGAGGTGCGATTGTATTTCTTCAGCAAAGAAAAAGCCTTTTTGTAGATTTCTTTAGAGGTAATTCCTTCATAAAGCGTCGGCATGATATTTTTTACAATCTTATCTATTTCGCTTTCAGAAGCTTTACTTCTTCTCAAAGAGTTTTTTAATTTCTCTACTTGAAAAGGCTCAACATTTCCGTTGTACTTTTCGATGTGTATTTTCTGATCTTCCATAGTTCTTTCATTTTAAGGTTTAAAACCGAAGAAGCTCGGTCATGATTCCAAACCGAATTACGCTCAGTCGGTGACTGAAATAAATATTGTAATAATCTTGACCGTGATAAAACTGGACAAAAAATCCGATATCTTCTAAGAATTTTGGGTGATAATAAAAGGTCAAAGCACCACTGAACCTATTCCAGTCAAAAGTGCTCCAATTGTTGACGGAATCGAACATCCAGGTAGCTTCTGCTTTTAATGAGAAATTAGCTCTTCTTATTTTTTTGAAAAAATCCCCGTCCCAGGGAAGCTTATAGACAATAAAGGAATTGTTCCATCGAAGACCGCTATATTTACCTATTTGCTCATCAGACATCCATCTTTTGGGATGAACTTCCAAAGAGCTTTTAAAAAACTTCACCGCTTTTAAATTAGGATTATAAGTAGTGGCGATGTAACCTAATTCAAAAAAGTTGGTCGAAAAGTTTCCTGTCTCTAAATTGATTGTTCGATCTTCATTATAGAAATCCCCGTCTTGTCCGTTAGAATGATGGGCCAATCTTCCAAATAGCGTGATGTGTTTTAAATCCTCTCTTTTGCCTAAGAGATAATAGACAGAAAGTTGCGGAATATAGCTCGGCGTTCTTACCGGATAGGAATATTCATTATACATTCTAATGGTTATTTTCGGAGTGAGAACCGCCATTAGCTTTGAATCTTCTCGCTCGCGAATCACGAAATTCGGATTGATATTGGCCTCGAACATCAAGGGTTCCAGATTACCGATGTCTGTGGGGAAGGTGATATAACTATCTCCTTGATTGACGTGAGCAATTTTGGACAAGTCCAGTCGCGGAAGGGTGTCTATAGAATTTTGTCCATGAATCCCCGTAATAACAAAAAATAATATAAGTGTTATATATCTAAAATTGTTCACAAATAAATGATTTTGATGATTTTGGTCGTATCACTATCGAGTTCAAAACTCGCTTTAGAAAATTTAGGTCGATTCAACAGTCCAATTTTCTTATAATTGGAAAACCCAACTCCTTCTTTCGGTAAAAATAATCCTTTATCAATCTTGCCATTTTCATTTTCGTCGTGTAGGATATTTACAGCATACCTTCCCGATGGCAAATCTGGAAATGTGAAAGTTGCACGTTGGTCATCGATATCTGCAGTTCCTATCTTATAATAACATTTGAATTTTTCATCGGGAATACTACCGTCTTCATTATATAAGGCAAACTGCACCACACCTTTAGAATTGCGTAGCTCCTTCACTTTAACGGTAAGGGAAAACGTGGTTTGCGTTGGAAGTTTTTGAAAGGAAGTTAAGAGTATTGCTACTCCAATTGCTAATGTTATTTTATTTATCGTTTTCATTTCAACGTTTTTTCAAATTAATATTGAATCAACTTCAAATTTAGTCTAATTTAAATGCGTAAATCCCTGTCTCTCGGTATTATACCAAAAATAATCAGCCTAAGAATTAAATCCATTTGGTATAAAATAAGCCA
>DATGSA010000053.1:0-4645 GCA_035303085.1 Flavobacteriaceae bacterium | reverse complement strand
CAAACCAGTATAGATGGATATTTTATTCTTCCCAACACCATCAACAATTACTTGGCGGAAGAACTTAAGGAAAATCAGCAAATAGATATCAACCATCCGGAATTCTCAAAGGTCGAAGATGAAGTTCAGTCTCAAATTGATAACTTATTACAAATAGATGGGACACGGACGGTCGATGATTTTCATCGAGACCTGGGCGAGGTGATGTGGCAAGAATGTGCGATGAGCCGAAATAAGGCAGGTTTAGAAAAAGCTATCACACAAATAAAAAATATTAAAAAAGAATTTTGGAAAGAAGTAAAAGTCACCGGCGGTAGTCAGGAGATGAATCCCGAGTTGGAAAAAGCTTTGCGACTTGCTGATTTTATTGACTTAGCCTTGTTGATGTGCACCGACGCCTTGCAACGCGATGAATCTTGTGGAGCGCATTTCAGAGAAGAATACCAAACTGAAGGAGGAGAAGCTTTGCGCAATGATGAAGATTACGCTTATGTTTCTGCTTGGGAGTACAATGAAGGAAAATTTAAACTGCACAAGGAAGAATTGACATTTGAATTTGTAAAACCAACCGTAAGGAGTTATAAATAAAAAGAATATTATGAAAATAACATTTAAAATATGGCGACAGGAAAGTTCGGATGCTGAAGGTGCCTTAAAGACCTACCAAGTCGATGGATTGTCAGAAAATATGTCTTTTTTAGAAGCTTTGGATCACCTGAACGAAATCTTGGTTTTAAAAAATGAAAAAGTCATCGCTTTTGATTACGATTGTAGAGAGGGAATTTGTGGACAGTGTGGCGTATTTATCAATGGAAGAGCACATGGCCCTCATGATAATATGGCGACTTGCCAATTACACTTGAGAAGTTTTAATGATGGTGATACCATTGTGGTGGAACCATGGCGAGCTAGTGCTTTTCCTGTGGTTAAAGATTTGGTGGTAGATCGTTCTGCTTTTGATCGAATTATAGAAGAAGGAGGATATATCACTGCTAAAACGGGAACTGCACCGGAGGCAAATGCTATTCCTGTATCCAAAAAAATAGCTGACCATGCGATGGATGTTGCTGCTTGTATTGGTTGTGGTGCTTGTGTGGCAACTTGCAAAAATGCCTCAGCAGCGTTATTTACTTCAGCAAAAATAAACCATCTCAACAAATTACCACAAGGCCAGCCGGAAGCACATCAACGCTTGCAAAATATGACAGCCCAAATGGAAGAGGAAGGATTTGGAAGCTGCTCATTTACCGGAGCTTGCGAAATAGAATGTCCGGCAGAAATCTCTATCCGTAGTATCGTAGAAATGAATGCCAGATACCTAAAAGCGAAAATATTTGGATAGCCCATCCATCTGAATTTTTCCAAACTTCTCAAATCTCCCCTTGTACTTTGGAAAAGCTGGAAGAGCCCCTTGTTGGTTTCGGTTGTGGTTTTTGGCTTAGAAGAACTTCCTTTCTAAACTTTCCAAAGACTTGAGTTTGATCTTAGCGCTGTGGAAAAACTGGAAATAAAAAAGTCAAGATGTATATCACCTTGACTTTTCATTGTAGCGAGATCGGGAGTCGAACCCGAGACCTCCGGGTTATGAATCCGACGCTCTTACCAGCTGAGCTATCTCGCCGTTGCTTTAAAAATAAAAACCGTTTGATTTACAAACGCGGTTGCAAATATATAATTAATTTGAATTTGACCAAACTCCAATCGAAATAAATTCAAGAATTTTGTTTTTAATCTCGATTGATAATACATATATTGCCGTCAATGTAATTAACCTAATATTATGAGTAATCAAAAAATAAAATATCAGCTGGAATTTCCGATTCAAGCTTCTCCTTCTTTGCTATACCAATATATCTCTAACCCTTCCGGATTAAGTGAATGGTTTGCTGATAACGTTAATTCTCGAGGGAGAATTTTCACCTTTATGTGGGAGGAAAGTGAAGAACAAGCCAAGCTGCTAACAAAGAAAAATGAAGAACGCATTAAATTACAGTGGCTTGATGATGAGGATACCAACGCTCATTTTGAATTGAGAATACAAGTGGATGATATTACTAAAGATGTCTCTTTAATCATTACAGACTTTGCCGATGATGAGGATGGGGTAGAAAGCGGGAAAATGTTGTGGGAAAGTATGATTGAAGATTTGAAACAACTCTTAGGATCTTCCTGATTTTATACCGCCGTTTTAAATTTCTTTAAGTGTTAACTTCAAATTTAAAATTACAATTTTAAATAAGTATTAATATATAAATTGAAAAGTTTAAAATATAATTCAATCCCCTTCAGTTTTAAAAGCTATTACTGAAGGTTTTTTTATGTTTTGTTTTATCAAAAAAACAAAAATTTATCCTATGAAAATAGATTATAACGGAATTTATTTTGAAGAAAAGCAACCTATTTTCTTAGCAGAAAATAGAGGATATAATTATGGGGATGGACTTTTTGAAACAATGCGCGTTATCCAAGGTAAAATTGTTTTTTGGGAGAATCACTACGCTCGGCTTATTTCAGGAATGAAATTATTGGAAATGGAAATCCCCGATTATTTCTCAAAACCGTACTTGCAATCTCGGATTTTAAATTTAATAGAGCAAAACAAATTAACAGGTCAGCCAGTACGGGTGAAAATCAATGTACATCGCGATGCTTCCGGGCTTTATAAACCCGACCTACATAAGATTAATTACCTGATAAGAACATCGGTTTTGACTGATTCTGAATATACTAAGACGGATAATGCTTATCGTATCGAGATTTTTAAAGCACATCGTATTTCTACAAGTGTTTTATCCAATTTGAAAAACACCAATAAATTAATCAATGTTTTAGGAAGTATTTACGCTGAAAGAATTGGTGTAGATAATTGTTTGTTGTTGAATGATAAGGGGAATCCGGTAGAAGCTTTAAATGGAAATCTGTTTGTTGTTAATGACAACATTATCAAAACTCCACCTTTGAGCGATGGTTGTCTCGATGGAATTACGCGGAAAATAATTATAGATATAGTAGAGAAAACGACTTATCAATTTGAGGAAGCCTCAGTTTCAATTACTGATTTAAGGAATGCTGACGAAATATGGGTTACCAATACTATTGTAGGAATCCAACCTGTAATTCAATTTGATCAAAGATTTTATGAAAATAAAATAGCTGAGCAATTCATTGATTTGTTGAACCATGAAGTTCAAAAAGATGGGACATAAGACTGAGCCGATTAACTGCTAATTATAGGATGGGTTTTCCGGTGAATTTGCCCATATTAAATAATCACCTCCTAATTTTTTTATTTCTTTTTGCCATATAGAAGAGTCTTTCTCATTAAAAATATCGAATTGTTTTTCACTTACAATCCAAGAATTTTCATCTATTTCTGATTCGAGTTGATAAGGAACCCAACCGGAATATCCCAAAAAGAATTTTATCTTATCCGATGGAATTTCTCCTTTTTTTAAAGCTGCGTATAGGGATTCAAAGTTGCCACTCCAGTACACACCTTCTGCAATAGGAACACTTCCGGGCAAGAGGTCAGGAAGCTTATGAATATAATATAAATGATCTTTATCTACCGGTCAACCATTATAAATTGGGAAGTCATTTTGAATGTCTGGCAGTAAGTCAGACAGTTGAAGATCAGTTTTTTTGTTTAAAATAAACCCGACTGTCCCTTCCGAATTATTTTCAGTTAGAAAAATGACAGAACGGCTAAAAGAAAAATCACCCGTTAGCGCCATTTCTGCAATGAGAAGTTGTCCTTTATTTGGCATGATTCTATAATTTGAGTAATGAATTATATAAATATACAATTTTTGTGATGAGGCACAAATATCTCTGTTATTTTTTAACGGTAAATGGCAATGCAACTGGCTCTACATAGTCATAATTAGATTTGCGTAAATCAACAAATAGCATTAGTGAATGCGGTGTTGTTTTGTAGAGAAATAAATGACAAAAAAAATCTTTCGGATAAACCGAAAGATTTTTTAGATTTTAAGGAAACTGTTTTAGTTAATAGCTTTCTGTAAACCAGAACCAGGTCTGAATTTAACCACATTTTTTGCTGGTATTTTAATGGTTTTTCCAGTTTGTGGATTACGTCCTTCACGAGCTGCTCTACGAGTTACTGACCAAGATCCGAAGCCTACTAAAGAAACACGGTCACCTCTGCTCAAAGCGCCTTCTACGTTTTCAAGGAAGGATTCTAAAGTCTTTTTGGCTGCTGCTTTTGTAATTCCAGCATCTTCTGCCATTGCATCAATTAAATTTGATTTGTTCATAATTAAAGGTTTTAAATTAATTGTTCAATTAATCTTAAGTTAATACATCAACAAATGTATAGGCTTTTCTTTTATATACAAGGCTTAGCGGAGGAAATGCGTTCAATTGTGGATAACTTTAACTAATTGTTAATAAAAACAGGGGTTTTTCGTGGTTTTTTGCGAATATCCCGTAGCCGCAAGTGCTTAGAACATTAAACTTTTTTCTTTTAACTCTAAACCATTTAGTACATCTCGGTTGGACATTTTGCGTTTTCCCGGCATTTGCATCTTAAGAATATATATGAAACCACCATTAACAGCTACTTTTAAATCATGCTTTGTTTCAAATATTTGACCTATAGGATATTCGTGTTTGGCTTTTTCCG
>DATGSA010000052.1:0-2377 GCA_035303085.1 Flavobacteriaceae bacterium | reverse complement strand
TCAACTCCCAATGCGCTGTATCGATCTCCGAACAGGAAAAACAAAATCAACACAAAAAACCCAACGATATAATTCTTAAATAACGTTTGAACAGCCATCGCCAATCCTGCCCAGATCACATATTGGATCAAGGATATTCCTATTAAGTTTTTCAGGTAAAGTCCTAATTCAAACTGATAATATCCGGCGTAGGATTGAATCAAAACTCCGCCTAAAATAACTACTCCCAAAAGCACCACTTGCATCAAAATCAGTGCAAAAAACTTAGAAGCAAAAAACACCCAGTTTGGAGTAGGTGTAGCATCAACCAATCCATCCATTTTCGAAATCTGACCGCGATGAATCAGTAATCCTGCGCCTAAAAAAGTATTAGCTATAATAAAAATGTGAAAAGCACCTTGAAGCATAGAGACCATATCACTGGTTACCGGCAGCGTTTTGGCACCAAACATTATATTGGCAAAAGCACCAATTAAAATCATGCTGATGATTCCGATACCTACCAAAATAAGAAAAACCCTATTGCTAACCAGCGCTTTAAAATCTAAACGCATAAAATTCCATACATTATTCCATCGTGATTTTAAAGAGAAATCATAAGACACTTTCGGCAAAACAATTCGGTGTAAACCCACTAAATTTGCTTTAGTTATTCTTTCCGATTTTTTCCTTTTTCCAAATCGCCAAGTCAGTCCTTGTTCTGAAAATCTAAAAAGACGGTATAAAACTCCTGCAAATATGAATGCTATTCCCAGCCAGATGGCTCTATTGACCAAATACCATTTTTCAACCGGTAAATTGCTTGTATTAAACTCATCGATTGTCCAGTATTTGGTGTAATATTCCAAAGCTGCCATACCGGTTGGGTCAAGCAAGATGCCCAAAATCTCATTTTCCATATTTCCGGTAAGACTGCTGACTACTCCTAGAATTATGATAATAGCTATCACAGCAGCAAATCCCACATAAATACTGCGTGTCAAGGTGGTAATTGCAAAAACAATTACACCTATTAACAACATATTTGGGATGACATTGATCAAGTAGGCTTGTGCATAATTCCAAAAAACATTTGGTCCTAATAAATCGGGATTAGCAAACGGCAATAAAGTCGCTACGAACATCCCTAAACCGATAAGCAAACTGATAATAAATGTGATTAAAAATGCACTTAGGAATTTCCCCAACAAGTAATTTGTCTTGGTAAAGGGATAGGAATAAAAAATCTGGTGCATATTGTATTTATAATCCCGATAAATAGCTGCACCGATAATAGTGGGAAACAAAAAGTATAGTAATTGGTTGACCCCTTCAATCATAACGCTAATCATCAGCGGCGAATTCATTTTGGTCAAGGAAGTGGTAGTAACTGTTAAAGCATCAAAGTATCCTAAGGAACTTCCCATCAACAAAAGCCCGAGGAAAAAGAAAATAGCTGCGTAAAGATAAAATTGCCAATTTTTAATCCAGCGTTTAAATTCGAAAGAAAATATAGTTTTAAACATGGTTTAATAGTTTTTTAGCGCTACGAAATAGACATCTTCTAAATTTGGTTTCACCGGATCAAAACCTTTTTCGACAAGAGACTCCTCAGAAAACACTCTTATATTTAATGAATTATCTTCATTATAACTACTGGATAGCATATTGAGTTCTTCATCAATTTTTTCTGCCTCTTCCCTATTTGTATTTTTCTTCCAAATCAGGCCTTCCAATTTTTCCTGTGCTTTTTTTGGAGTGCTTTTATCCAACAATCTCCCCCCATTTAAAATAGCCATCGAATTGCAAAGCTCTTTTACATCATCGACAATATGGGTGGAAAAAATAACGGTGTTATCGGCTCCAATTTCTCGAAGTACATTGAGAAACCGATGTCTTTCTGCCGGATCCAAACCCGCCGTGGGTTCATCTACGATAATTAATTTTGGATTGTTCAACAGGAGTTGAGCAATCCCAAATCGCTGTTTCATTCCGCCGGAATACCCACTTACACTTTTCTTTCGAACATCATATAAATTGGTTGCTTCCAAAACACTATCGACAATATTACGTCTTTCTTTACCGGAAGATATTCCTTTCAATCTGGAGAAGTAATCCAATAAATCCACTGCGGATACTTTAGGATATACGCCAAAAGTCTGTGGCAAATATCCCAGAATCTTTCTGAATTTTTGAGGTTCTTCCAACACATTGATGTCGCCAAAATGTACAGTTCCTGTATCGGGTTGTTGTAAAGTAGCAATGGTACGCATCAACGTAGATTTCCCGGCGCCGTTTGGCCCTAATAATCCAAACATTCCGGAACCTATTTCGAGGTTTAATTCATCAATTGCCTTGACCCCATTGCTGTAGGTCTTGTTTAAGTTTTCGATTTTTA
>DATGSA010000051.1:0-21602 GCA_035303085.1 Flavobacteriaceae bacterium | reverse complement strand
CATCAATTGCCAACGGCCAAATAGCCGGCCACATAACGGCATTGGCAAATCCTAATAAAGCGATGAATACAATAGAAGTATATCCGTCGGTAAAAATTGCACCGATACTAAAAGCCATGGCCAAAACAGCACTAATTTTTAAAGCATTTTCTTGCTTGAGATATCTGGGGATCAGTGCGATACTCAACAAATAACCGATTAACATGGCAATCATGGTATAGGAGGTGAAATGTCGAGCTATACTGAGTTCAATCCCAATCGAATCTCCATAAATCTGGATGATATCTCCGGCCATCACTTCGGCGCCGACATATAAAAAGAGCGCTAAAAATCCCAATAGCAGATAGGGATAATTCCACCAATACGGACGGTCTTTTGCATTAGTTTCTTGCTTTTCATCGATTTGTTCTTCTTTGCGGATTTCGGGTAAATTGGAGTAATGAATCGCAACGGCCAATCCTACCAAAATTATCGCCATAATGATATAAGGCCAAACTACTCTTGAGGCTAATGCATCCAATTCAGCTGCTCGTTGCACCGCATTCATTTCGGCTAACCTATCGTTAAAGCCATCGACATTTTTAAGCATGATTGTCCCCATAATAAAAGGAGCTAATGCACCGGCTCCTTTATTGCATATTCCCATAATACTCATTCTTTTCGCTGCACTTTCGATGGGTCCCAAGATCGTTACATAAGGATTAGCAGCCGTTTGCAATAGTGCTAATCCGGTTCCGATAATAAATAATCCCGTTAGAAAAACAGCATACGTCCGGGTTTGTGCGGCAGGAATAAATATGATGGTTCCAACTGCCATCACCAATAAACCCAGCAACATTCCGCGTTTAAGTCCTGTTCTTTTTAAAACCCACGACGAAGGAAAGGCCATCACAGCATAAGAAATATAAAACGCAAAAGTTACCCAAACCGCTTGAGCGGTAGTTAGTTGTAAGGCTAATTGTAGGTAGGGGATTAAGGTTCCATTAACCCAAGTAACAAATCCAAAGACAAAAAATAATGCGCCGATAATTAGAATTGGAATCAAATAGGAATTTTTCTCGGAAGATGCAGTTTGTTTTGAACTCATAAAAAGTGAATTAATTGAAGACTGCTAACTTAGAAAAGATTTTCGTGCTAAGAATTGAAATATTAAAAAAATACTTGGAGGGATAAAACATTAAAAACTCAAAAGAAATTTTAATGTTTGGGAAGAGATTTAATTTTGAGACCGTAAAATAATCAGTTATTTTTTGTCATTTACCATTTTCTCCCAAACCTTTCTCTTCATTGTAAACAGCGTTTCCTTTTCTAAGTTGAAAATAGAGACTTTCTTTTCACTCATCACTATGTGCCGGTTCCATTCTACAAAATCTCTGTATAGGAGCAAAGTGCAAATATCGGTTGAAGAAATATAGTCACTTAAAATATGGGAATGATAGGTCGTTTCAATTTCGTTTTCTTCCTCTTCAGATTTGTAAGGAAACTGCAAAATTGTATTGTGAATTTTAGACTTGGTTTTAAATTTGTTCTTTTTGTTATATTTTAATTTATAATCATTTCCCAGTAAGACCATTCCGCTATATTGAGGTCCGGTAAGCACAAATACTTCTTTCTTGTTTTTATCGATAATGGGAATAAAATTTGGTGCAGTGTGTTCGTAAAAGGCGAAGAAATCATCCTCATTTTCAAGATATCTCTTTCGGGCATCTTGTCTTATTGCGATTAATGATTTTTCCAAATCGGAAGGGGTATGAATTAAGGTATCTATACTTAATGGCCTGGGTTTTGGCACACTATCAAACTGATACCGAATTAAAACCACATCCGGATCAAATCTACTAAAGAAAATAGTATTGATTTTTTCATCTTCAGTTTTATAGGAAAGATAGCCACCAATAGAGTCTTTTTTTGTCGTGAATCTTAACATCATATCGTCCGTGCCATACCAAGATCCTTTTTCCAAGCGGTACAAAAGTTTTCCTTCTTCTAATATTTTATCGACTTTTTTATCTTGAGAATATATTAATGAACTACCAAAGAGGAGAAAAATAAAAAATAGCTTTTTCATAATGAAGTGGGATTTTTAAAAAGGAATATTCCCCAAATATACAAAATATTTTAACTGCTAAAATTATCTTAAAGCATCTTTGGTGACAATGATTTATAGAGGAGAAGGTTTTTCTGTGGAAAAACCACAAAAAGGATTAGGGGTACAAGCGATTATTGTTTAATATTTAATAATCAGTATCAAACTTTGTTATTTCGAAAAGATTCATTCGTGAATTCGTGACAAAACTGAACTTATAATCATTTCTTCATCTGTTTGGTTGTTTCACCATTGCTTTTTATCAGTTATAAAGCCTCGAAGATAGTTTTTCGTTAATTAAAAATACGGTCTTGCACTGAAATGCAAAACAAGGGATCTCATAAATTAATTCTTCTCCTGATTATCCTCATCCTGACTAACGATTTCCACCGTGTTTTCCATCAGTAGTTTATAAAAATTTTCGCAGGCTTCTAACCGCAAATCATCTTCCAGTGTCATAATTTCTTCTTCCACTTGATTTTTCGTTGTTGAGCTTTGTTTTTCAGCTTTAGAATCAGATTTTTCACCTTTGAGTTTGTACAATTCCCGGAGGTGTTCAACGCGCTCATCGGATTGATAATCTTTTAAAAACCAACCCAGAAATCCTTGAATATCCTGTTGTGGATTCGGCAATAAATGAATTTCTTTATCTATAAAATTCGAGGGGGGATTGTTATATTTAAAATATAAATGCATTTTCATGACTTAGGTATTGCTTATTCAGTTAAACTAATTCAAGACTTTCTTTATCCGACTTATCGCTTCTTCAATTTCTTTTCTACTTGCGGCATAAGACAGTCGAATACAATTGGGATTACCAAAAGCTTCCCCTGTAACTGTGGCTACTTTGGCTTCACTGAGAAGAAACATCGCAAAATCGGTAGCATTGTTAATTTGCACTCCTTTAATTGTCTTTCCGAAAAAGTGAGAAATATTCGGAAATACATAGAATGCTCCTTCAGGTTCTCCACATTTAAAACCTTTGATCTCGCTCAATAATTTTAAAATAAGAGTTCGTCGCTCGGCAAATTCATCAATCATATACTGAATTTTACTAACCGGTGCTTTTAATGCAGTGATGGAAGCCCGTTGTGCAATCACATTGGCACCGCTTGTCACTTGACCTTGGTTTTTTGTGCAGGCATTGGCGATTTTTTCGGAAGTCGCCATATATCCAATTCGCCAACCTGTCATAGAAAAAGCTTTGGAAACGCCATTTACCACAACTACTTGGTCATGTAGATCTTCAAATTGCGCCATGGAAGTGTGTGGTTTTCCGGTGTAATTGATGTGCTCATAAATTTCATCACTGACCACCACAATTTGTGGATGTTTTTTTATAACATCGGCCAAAGCGCGTAGCTCCTCTTTTGAATAAATCGATCCGCTGGGATTACAAGGAGAACTGTAAACTAACATTTTGGTTTTCGGGGTAATCGCAGCTTCCAATTGTTCAGCCGTTATTTTAAAGTTGGTATCGATAGTGGTTTTTATTTCTACCGGAACAGCTCCTACAAGTTTGGAGATATCTTTGTAGCTCACCCAATACGGACAGGGTAAAATCACTTCATCTCCGGGGTTGAGCAAAGCCCAAGCAAGATTTGATAAAGCTTGTTTGGCCCCGGTGGAAATCACAATTTGATTGAGGTTGTAATCTAAGTTATTATCTCTTTTTAGTTTTTCTACAATAGCTTGTTTCAATTCCACAAAGCCCGATACCGGCGGATAAGCGTGATAGTCTTCTTGGATGGCTTTAATCCCTGCTTCTTTTACAAATTCAGGAATATTAAAATCGGGCTCTCCCAGACTTAAACTTATAATATCTTCTCCTTGTGCTTTGAGCTCTCGAGCTTTGGCGGCCATAGCTAATGTAGCAGATGGTAAAAGATTATTTATTTTATCGGATAATTCAATACTCATATAACTTTGCTTAGCTTCTTTAATATGCGACTCTTTCTCTTTGAAATGAGGACTACTTGTTTCTGTTTTGTTGGTTTTCAAATGTTTGTGCTTTAATCAATGTTAAAATATATCTTGGAAATCAAGATGCTTTTAACTTAAGCCAATTTCCCCGAAAAATCAACAATTATTTCGGGGAAGTTTGTTGAAATACTACAATTAATTTCATACCATTTTCTTGGGATCAACCCATTCGTCAAATTCTTCCTCAGTGGTATATCCCAGTCTTAAGGCCTCTTCTTTTAAGGTAGTTCCATTTTCATGTGCAGCATTCGCAATTTCTGCAGACTTATAGTAACCAATATGTGTGTTTAAGGCAGTAACCAACATTAAACTGTCCTCTAAGTGAGCGTCGATGTTTTTCTTATTAGGTGTAATTCCTTGTACACAATTTTCATCAAAAGACGCACAAGCTTCTCCAATAAGTTGCGCGCTCTGCAAAACATTGGCTGCAATCACGGGTTTGAATACATTGAGTTGAAATTGTCCTTGCGCTCCTCCAACGCTGACAGTAACATCATTTCCCATCACTTGAGCAGCAACCATAGTCAGCGCTTCAGCTTGCGTGGGATTGACTTTTCCGGGCATAATAGAAGATCCGGGTTCATTGGTAGGAAGATTGATTTCTCCAATTCCACATCTGGGCCCTGAACCCAACATACGAATATCGTTACCGATTTTATTGAGTGAAACTGCAAGTTGTTTTAAAGCTCCATGTGTTTCTACCATGGCATCGTGTGCAGAAAGGGCTTTAAATTTGTTTTTCGCGGTGATGAAGGGATAATTTGTCAATTCTGCTATTTTTTCAGCAACTTTTCTCGCATATCCTTCAGGAGTGTTCAATCCGGTACCTACGGCAGTTCCTCCCAACGCCAACTCAGATAAATGATCCAGCGTGTGTTTTAAAGCTTTCAGATCGTATTCTAATTGAGCAGCATAAGCGCTGAATTCTTGTCCTAAAGTTACTGGTGTCGCATCCATCAAATGCGTGCGTCCGGTTTTGACAATATCCTTGAATTCTTCGCTTTTGGCAAAAAGTGTTTTTTGCAGTTGTTCAACACCGGGAATGGTTACTTCCATCAGTTTTTTATAAACCGCGATGTTCATTCCGGTAGGGAAGGTGTCATTGGAAGATTGAGATTTATTGACATCATCATTCGGAGCAAGCGTTGGTTCTCCTTCGCCAATTTCATGCCCGGCCATTTGATGAGCGCGATTGGCAATTACTTCATTGACATTCATATTGCTTTGCGTGCCGGAACCGGTTTGCCAGATTACCAAAGGAAATTGGTCATCGTGTTTTCCTTCCAATATTTCATCACAAACCGCAGCTATTTTATCTGCTTTATCTTTATCCAGCACTCCTAATTCGGAGTTGGTTAAAGCAGCCGCTTTTTTTAAATAAGCAAATCCGTGAATGATTTCAATAGGCATAGAAGCTTTAGGACCTATTTTGAAATTATTGCGAGAGCGTTCTGTTTGCGGTCCCCATAATTTATCGGCTGGGACCTTTACTTCTCCAAGGGTATCTTTCTCAATTCTGTATTCCATAACTTTTTATTTTAATACCGCCAAATTTAACCAATTTTTCTGGTATTCTTTTGAGATTTGCTCGCTAAAAAATAAGCATCATCAATTATATGAAGGTTTATATTTTTTGTATTTTTAGCCTTTCAAAAATTTGAATGAATTGATTATGGAAAATAAAGTGGGAAAAGTAAAAGATATTATTGGAAATAAATTTCTCGAAGAACGAAAAATCTTCTTGTGGGGAAATGTAGACGACGATAGTGCACGTGAAGTGGTCAATCAATTGCTATACTTGGATATGGTAGGAGATGAAGATATTGAGTTTTTTATCAACAGTCCAGGAGGTTATGTAACTGCCGGATTTTCAATTTACGATACCATGCTTTCACTGCGAAGCGATGTATCTACAATTTGCTCGGGATTAGCAGCGTCTATGGGATCGATTCTATTATCTGGTGGAACTAAAGGAAAAAGATTTATTCAACCTCACGGAAAAGTGATGATTCACCAACCCAGTGGAGGTGCACGTGGTCAAGCAGCAAACATCGAAATTCAAGCTCAAGAGATTGTGAAAACCAAAGAGCTGAGCGCTAAAATTTTAGCTGAAAATTGTGGACAAACCGTCGACAAAATCTTAAAGGATTTTAATAGAGATTATTGGATGGACGCACAAGAATCGATAGAATACGGGATTGTGGATGGTGTTTATCAAAAGAGAAAATAAATATTTGCTTATTCATAAAAAACAGAAGAAGTAAATTTGTTTTTGAACTGATTGTTAAATCCTTTTCTGCTGCTAATAAGGAGAAAAGGGTTTTATTATTACACACAGTTTTTAGTATGAAAATCAAACAAGTTGCTGTAGAAACAATTCTTCCTTTGCGAAGGGATATTTTAAGACAAGGATTTACCTTGGATCAAAGTAGATTTGAAGGCGATTTGAATCCGGATAGTTTTCATCTTGCTTTATTTGATCAGGATGAAATATTAGCTATAGCGTCTTATGTTTTTGATTTGTCTGATTTTAGCCCAGTTGAAAAACAATATCGATTAAGAGGAATGGCGGTTGCTGCCAATCAACAAAATAAAGGTTTTGGCAAAGCGATTTTTCAAGAGGGAGAACGGTTGCTTAGAGAAAAACAAATTCCGTATTTGTGGTTTAATGCTCGTACCCCGGCAGTAGATTTTTATAAAAAGCAAAATTGCCGGGTTTTGGGAGAGGAGTTTAATATCCCCACAGCAGGTCCGCATTATTATATGTATAAAAATCTTTAGTGTTTAATAAACTAAAGCTCTAATTTATTTCTGCGTTGATAATCTGAATCTATGCGTAAAACATAGTGTGTATTCTGATTTTTGTTTGTAGAAAATTCAATTACATCTGCCTTAGACAGACAAGTAAATAATTGAATTTTCGGTTATTTTTGTTTACCCCGAACCTTTAAAGGGCGCAAAAAAGGCCGAAAATCAGGAGTATTTTGCATATAATAACTATTTTAAACGACAGCAAGTGAAATAATACTGAAAAATAGATATTTCAATCATAATAGCTGGTTTAAAGCACAGCCTAAACTAATAAACTCATCAAAATAAATCAAGAAAATGAAAACGCCGTTTTTTTCGGTTATTTGTGCTACTTACAATCGAGCTCATCTTTTAAAACGAGCTTTAGACTCTCTATTTGCACAGACAACAACTGATTGGGAGTTGATTATAATTGATGATGGAAGTACTGATCACACAGCTGAAATAGTAAAGCCATACGAAGCACTAAAACCGGAGGTGAATTATTATTATCAACAAAATAAAGGTTTTATTGAGGCTAAAAATGTTGGCATAAATAAAGCCAAAGGAAAATACATCACTTTTTTAGATTCCGATGATGCTTATAAGCCGGAGCATTTAGCTATCAGAAAGAAAATCCTTGAAGAGCAAAAGAATATAGATTTTCTTCACGGTGGAGTAGAAATTATCGGACAAGCTTATGTTCCCGATGCTGAAAATCCACAACAGAAAATTCATCTTTCCAACTGTTTTATCGGAGGTACATTTTTTTTAAACAACAAAGCCATTCAACATTTAAAAGGTTTTGAGGGTACAGCTTTAAACACCGATTTTGATTTTATGCAAAGAGCAAAAGCTGCCGGATTGAATATTTCAAAAACCAATCATCCAACTTATCGCTACTATCGAGATTCCGGAAGCTCAATAGCCAATGATATGTTGGATGATATGAAAGGGGAGTAGCTATTTCACAATAAATTTCCCGCTCATGCTCGGATAATGTCCGGGAAAGCTACAGAGAAAGTCATATTCTCCTTTTTCCGGTGCTTTAAAAGTTACCGCTGTTGTTTCTCCGCCTCCGATAAGGTCGGTATGAGCAATAACCCGATCATTGTTAGGGATATAATCCTGGTCTTCTGCTTTAGCTGCTCGTCGGGCAAATCTGGAAGGGGAAGTACCCTGTTCGAGTAAAACAAAATCATGTCCCATCGTCATAACAGACATTCTACCGATGTGTTCCAATGTCAAAACCACTACTTGGTTTTCACCGACATATAATTTTTCTTGGTCAAATTTCATTTTGTCATCTGCTTTAAGCGTCAGATGAATGGTGTCTGTCTGAAAAATTTCAGCATCGGCAGAAACCTCTGCATCTTTAGAATTGTCTTTACAGGCTTGAAATCCGATAAAACCTATTGCGAGAATTAGCAAAATTGTTTTTCTTGTCATCATATTAAGTTTTAACTGCAAATTTACAACAAAAGATATCCAACCCATTGTTTAGCGACTTTTAAATATGAATCGTTTTTTATCCTTCTTTAAATAATTATTTTTGGCGTTTGTAAGCGGAATTATTTGCAAATTTGAATAATTATCGGTTGAAATTAATTGACCAAAGAAGGATTTTATTAATTAAGAAATATGGATGATAAAATTTATTTTCAAAGGCTCAATTACTTCGAGGAAAAAGGTATTAAATAAGACTTGATATATGAAAGTTAAACTTGATTATCGGCGATATTTACAGAAGTTTTTGATTGGATTATTGTGTTGCTTAATCAGTAACATAGTTTATGGACAACGAAAGTTTGAATACGGCCCTATTCCAAAAGATGGAGTGAAATTAATATATCAAAAGTTTGATGTGGACGATGTTGTGCCTGGATCCTCGGGACAAAATGTGACTTGGGACTTCTCTACAATAGGGAAACGCCAATCGAGAGTAGTGAGAAATTATATGCCTTCTGACTCATTGGCATTGGCAGAGTTTCCGGGAGCAAATTTTATGGAAATAATAGGTGATAGCATTTTTAGAGCTTTGAAAACAGAGTTTGGACGAACTTACAGTCTGGGTTATTTCGATAAACCTGCTAATTTAAAAATAAGCTACCCTAAACCGCTGTTGTTAAGTAGATTTCCGGTTTCTTATAGGGACGTGGTTTTTCGGAATTACACCACCATTTTTTCTATGGGGGAAGAGGAGTTTAGAGGAGAGGGGCGGGTTAAAATTGAAGCGGATGGTTATGGAAGACTTCGTTTACCCGATACGATTTACAATAATGTAATGCGTCTGAGAATAAGTAAAAAACAAACCGATGAAATAGAAGAGTATGAAGTAACGCAAAACTCTTCAACAGTCACCTATATGTGGTTAACTGAAACCCATCGATATCCTGTATTTATACTTACGAAGAGCACTTCAGAGAATAAAACTTATAAAGAGGGTTTACTTCTTAAAAAAGTAGTGGAGCGCGATTTTAAATATTACTTCCAAAGAACTATGGATTAACTATTCGTTTTTTTGAACATAGTTATTTTGAATAAATATTGTCTAAGCTTGAAAAAAGAAATACTTTTTTAATACTGTTCTTCTTCGTTGGGGAAGTCTCCTGATTTGACATCTTCATTATATTTTTCAAAAGCTTCAGTCATTTGAGTGTGTAAATCCATATATCTTCTCAAAAACCGTGGATTAAATTCGTGGGTCATTCCGATAACATCATGGATCACTAAAACTTGACCATCCACACCACTCCCGGCTCCAATACCAATTACCGGGATAGAAACACTTTTGGCAACGCGTTGGGCTAAATCTGCAGGAATTTTTTCAAGTACTATAGAAAAGCAACCTAATTTCTCTAAGAGTTTGGCGTCTTTTAAGAGTGTTTTTGCCTCCTCTTCTTCTTTAGCACGAACTTTATAAGTTCCAAACTTGTTGATGGATTGTGGAGTCAAACCTAAATGGCCCATCACCGGAATTCCGGCTTTAAGAATTCGAGAAATAGAGTTTTTTATCTCTTGTCCACCTTCCAGTTTAATCGCACTTGCACCGCTTTCTTTCATAATTCTAATCGCAGAACGCAGCGCTTCCTGGGGGTCGCTTTGGTAACTTCCAAATGGTAAATCACAGATTACTAAAGCACGATCTACTGCTCTAACCACTGAAGAAGCGTGATAAATCATTTGATCTAAAGTGATCGGCAGGGTGGTTTCAAAACCCGACATGACGTTTGCCGCCGAATCACCAACGAGGATAGCGTCTATGCCTGCATTATCAACAATCCTAGCCATGGAATAATCATAAGCGGTTAACATAGAAATTTTTTCACCGTTTTTTTTCATCTCTTGTAAAGATTGAACGGTTACACGTTTGTATTTCTTTTTAGCAGTTGACATAAGCTCTTTATTTTAGAAGAATGTAAATTTAAAAAATTATATGCTAATCCTGCAATTATCCAGAATAAACTGTTTTTTTAAAAGAAATAATGCCAATTGAAGTATTCAATAAAATTTTAAACTCTTCTTTTGGTTGAACTATCTTATCGCAGGATTTTAATCTGTTAATTTTCAATTTAAAAGCGCGATAGTTAGTTTTATATTGTTGATTTTTGCTGTTGAAGCTTTTATGACAGATAAACCCTTGATAATTGTAAGGTCAGAATAAATGCTTTTTGAGCATAAACTATATATTTGCAAAAACTTGTTATGAAAAAGAAAGTTACTCCCTATAAAGATTCTGATCTGGATAAAAAACAACAGGTCAGCGATATGTTTGATAACATTTCGGGAGGTTATGATGGGTTGAATCGTATCATCTCACTGGGGATGGACAAATCATGGCGAAAAAAAGTGATCCGAGCAATTGTCGGTCATCAACCAAAAAATGTATTGGATATCGCTACTGGGACAGGAGATCTTGCGATTAGTTTGGCGGAAAAAGGATTGAATAATATTGTCGGACTCGATCTTTCCAAGGGAATGTTGGAGGTTGCTGATAAAAAGATTAAAGAAAGAAACTTGGAAGACCAAATTGAATTGGTCAAAGGAGATTCGGAAAACTTACCCTATCAGGATGACCATTTTGATGCGATTTGTGTGGCTTTTGGTGTGCGAAATTTTGAAAATCTCGAAAAGGGATTGGCTGAAATCTTGAGAGTGCTTAAACCCGGAGGACTCTTTATTGTTTTAGAAACCGCCGTTCCCAAAAACTTTCCTTTTAAACAAGGATATAAAATCTATACCAAATATATTTTACCTTTTATCGGAAAGATTTTCTCAAAAGACAAATCCGCTTATGGATATTTGTCAGAAAGTGCTTCCGTTTTTCCAAATGGTGAAGAATTCAACAATATTTTGAGAAAAATCGGGTTTAAAGATGTGCAGAGCAAGCCGCAAACAATGGGCGTGGCTTGCATTTATAAAAGCTCGAAATAGTTTACAATATTTATGAGGACATTACTTTTTATCGTTATTATCTTACTGGGTTTGCAACCTTTACACGCACAACTGTTTTCAAAAGAACGACTCAGAAATCTTGAAGATTTTGATAATAAACAATGGTCATGGGGTTATTTTCTCGGACTGAATACCTATGACTTCAAATTTGAATATTCGGCGGAAGGAAAAGACGTTACCGTAAATAAAAAAGCCGGTTTCAATGTGGGATTGGTCGGAAATATGCGGATTAGTAATTATTTAGACTTACGCTTGGAACCCGGCGTGATGTTTGTCGATAGAGAAGTCATATTCAACGAAATTTCAGATCCACAATGGGCTGATAAACCCGATAGAGATGTCAAGTCAACCTATATTCATATTCCTTTGTTGTTGAAGGTTTCCACTAAAAGAATAAATAATTTCAAACCCTTTGTAGAAACCGGGCTCTCCGTTTCTTGGAATCTATCCAGTAATGAGAAAAACCCCGATGATAATTATGCCAACGAATTTCGAATGAAAACCAATACCTTCTATTGGGAAATCGGATTTGGAATCGACTTATATTTGTTTTATTTCAAATTTACTCCTTCGATTCGTGGGGTTTTTGCCTTAAGTGACGAACTGGTTCGCGATAATCGCCCTGATAGTGAATTTACAGGAAATATCGATAAAATGATGTCACGAGGAATATTTCTGAATTTTAAATTTCAGTAGAAGTGAAGGAGTGAAGAAGTGAAGAAGTGAAGAAGTGAAGGAGTGAAGAAGTGCAGGGTTGGATGAGCCAAGGGTTTTAAGAGTAAGCTTGCTTGTTTTTTCAACAAAATTATTTTACTGTAATCCCAAAAGGCATTGGGTTGCGTATTTTTATTAGTTTAAATTATTGTTGGTAGGGTATTAGAAAAGGCGAAACAAGGTAAATTCGCGGAAATTCGTTTAAATTTGTGTTATTCTCGTGCTCGGGGCATTAATTGAGAATACTACCTTTCTAAACTTTCAAAAAGGTTTGGTAACCATCAACACAATAATAATCAAGAAAATCACATTTTCGATCCGCTCATAAAAGAATAATTTCTTGGATAACTTATAATATTCATTGGGGATTTCTTCTCCGCGATGACTCTCAAGCAGCGCTTTAACAGGCTTGGCTCTCGGCGATAAAACTATGGGACCAAAAGCTAAAGCGATCAGAAATAGCACTAAACTGGTCGGATACCAACCGGTATAAAACAATGCGGGGTTGATAGCTCCCATCAGTAATCCCGTCAAGAGCAATAAAGTACCTCCGATCATCACAAAAATATGAACGCGATTTCGGATAAAATAGGCATGCCTCAACTCTGTCATGTTTTTAGCTTTGGTAACAATATAAATCATTACAAATCCGGGGCCTAAACCAAGAATAGCGGAGAACACGTGAATTAATAAGAGAAAGGAATAGAGCGTCATATTTATATTTTCAAAAGAACAGTTGGTTTTATATCAAATACCAGCTATACTTTAAAACCAATTATCTGTACTTCTAAGATTCCGCAAAAATAAACAACTCTTTTGACTTTCATCCGACTTCTTAAAAAAGTCATTTGGATAAATGTCAAAAGAGTTGAAACCAAACCCTTAAAATTATTATTTTTAGGATTACTAACTATTTCCTACCGTTAGAGCAGGTTTAGTTGGAGTGCTGCTCAATAACTTGCTCAAGCTGTTGAGCCTGCACTACACCGGATTGTCTCCAGAGCACTTCATTGTTTTTAAACAAAATCAAAGTGGGCACACCTCTTACTTGATAAGCTTGCGCAGCTTCAGGGTTTTTATCCACATCGACTTTGATTATTTTAGCCTTATCGCCCATCTTTTGTTTTACTTCTCCCAGGATGGGTTCCATCGCTTTACAGGGGCCACACCAAGTAGCAAAAAAATCTACTAACACCGGTTGATCTGAGTTGATTACTTCTGAAAATTTTGTCATAATATATTTATTTTATTTCTTCGTATTGAACTTCTATAGTTTCTTTGTTGTTATTTTCTTTGGAATTATCGGGTTTAAAACTGGTTTGGCAATTGCCTCCGGCACAACCTACACCAAATATACCCATCGCTCCAAATAATGTGCCGATTAAAACGAAAGCCCATTGGCTGTCGATAAAAGCTGAAACGGCTGTATAACCTCCGATGGCTACATAGAAAACCCGAATAATGGTCCAGTTTTTTAAAATTCTATCTCTCATAGTTTATCATTTTAAAGAATGAAGTTGAAAGCCATTCATTCCTATAAATCTAATCTTGCTTTCTTGCATACAAAGATGATTAAATATAACATCTAAGATGGTAACAATAGTTACAAGTTTGGAATGATTTTGAAAAAAAAATGATTTCGTGGTATACTGGTATTTCGGACGAATAGAAACATTGCGGTTCGAAGATAAACTTATTGCCTTGTGGCGCAAATTATCAGCATAAAAACAAGGTGCTTTCAAAAATTCGGGTCGATGACTGAACCGAATAATTAAAAGCACCTTTTTCAAACAAAAAACAATTATTAATCTACAAACAACTAAAATTAAAAATCTTTTCTGGCAGACTTAATCCTTAAAATAAAGATAGGAATTATCGTCCACACAATAAGGATGGCGAAGGCAATCAAGCTTCCCCAATTACTTCCAAAGAACTTTTTAAAGAGCGCTCCGGTATATCCCAATAGTGCTGAAATATCCAATTTGAGCAACATCATCACTCGCGACAAATCGATCGGATTAAAAAGACTGGCGATCAATGCAAATTTATCCAGCGGATAATCGCTAAACATGTTTAGGGCGATCAAGAAAGCACCGTCATAAATAACGGCCATCAATAACCACACTAAAATAGCATATCCAAAACCTTTGATCCTGTTGTCATTGCTCAAGGCGATGTTATAGGAAAGCCCGGAGAAAATAAAACTCAAAAAAGTTCCTAAAAGAAGTAGCTGACCGAATTCCCAGATAGCACCGGATTGAAATAACCCGTAGATTATAAAAGGTATTCCCAATCCTAAAACTAAACTCAGGGAAAGTGAAATTGCGACTCCCAAATATTGTCCTAAAAATATGGAGCTGCGTTTTACCGGCAGTGCCAATAAAAGTTCTGTAAATTCTTTGGAGTTGTAATAATACATCACCCCGAAAATAGTTCCGATAAGCGGAACTAACATAATAATGACATTCATCAATGTCAAAATAGCTTTGGAAAGACTCGGATTGAGAAACAAAAGCACGACGCCCAACAACAGATAGAAAAAGAGATATACATAGCTCCATCGGCTTCGAATCAAATCAAAAAAACTATATTTTAATATTTTAAGCATATTCTGTTTTTTTCAACAAATTGGCAATGGCGTGTTCGAGATTAACTTGATCGGTTTCTGCTTTGAGCATATCTGCAGAACCTTTGAAATATACTTTCCCCTCTAAAAGGAAGACAATTTCATCTGAAATTTCCTCAACAAAATTCATGATATGGGAGGTCAAGATAATTGTTTTTCCTTTTTGTTTTTCCTCCTCAATCATTTCTCTAAGAATCATCAACGCAGCAGGATCTAACCCTGTAGTGGGTTCGTCGAGTATAATAAACTGCGTGTCAAAGAGTAAAGTTAAGGTCAGGTTTACTTTTTGTTTCGTTCCCCCGGAAAGGTTACTCAATCTTTTGGAGAGATGAGACTCTAATCCCAATCTTTCGATATAAGGAGTTTCATCAAAATCCGGACTTTGTCTGAGGTCTTTGATCATTTTGATCAACTCAGTAACCCGTAAATTTTCCGGGAAATTAGCTATTTGAGGAAGATAGCCAATTGATTCTCTGTATTTCCATTGGTTTTGAATGTTTTTTCCCTCAAGGGTTATTTCTCCTGAATTCGGAATTACCATTCCCAGAATACATTTGATCAAAGTGGTTTTTCCCGAACCGTTTGGACCCAAAATTGCAAAAACTCCTCGGTTATCAATATTGAGGTCGATGCCTTTGAGTACTTCGTTCTTACCGTACTTTTTATGCAGGTTTTCAATTTTAATCATGAATAACTTTTTTCATTAAAGGGGTTTCATCCAATAAATTATCCGGCGTAAATACCGGGGATACTCTTTCTGAAAAATCGACGATATCTATAAACATACTGCGCAAAAGAACAATGGCTTCCGGAGATTTGTTGACAAGATAAGAAAACAATTTAACCGGGCGATAGGGTACATCTCCAATCCCATCTCGATCTAAATCATAACCGTTATATTCACTCCAGTAATTGCCGTTGAAGCTATTTTCATTCATTCCACCTTTATAGGCTAAATCGAAGGAGTTATTCAAAAAGTTATTCTTGGTAAATATGTTTTTATAATTGGCACCTCTGGAGTTAATAGCCCAACCATTACTGATAAAATCGTTGTTTTTATATAATATTCGCGTCGATCCTTCAATATTAAGCGCTGTTGTATTTCTTTCGAAAGTATTGTGGGTGATTTTAGCATCGGTAGCCTCTTTAAGCAGAACGCCGTAAGAAGCAGCTCCCCAGTTGTCTTTGAAGGTGTTGTGGTACATTTCCATCTCTTTTGAAAACATGATGGCGATACCTGCGCCGTTATTGATATAAGAATTTCCTTTCACTAAATCGTTGTTGGAAAACATAAAATGAAGCCCATAACGCACGCTGTTTTTACTGATGTTATTACTGATAATATTGTGATTGGAAAATTCGAAATAAATTCCATCGCGCATTTGAATCATCTCATTGTTATCAAGCGTGTTGTAATGGCTGTACCAAAGCTGAATTCCGTTTCCGGAAGTAAACTCGCTTTCTGCCGTACCGTAAACCTTGTTGTTTCTAACTGTTCCGTGATTTGATTTCTCTAAGTATATGGCGAAAAAAGGATTGCGGATAATTAAATTCTCCACAATGAAGTTTTCAACTTCTCGAAGACGAACAGCAGAATAATCTTCCAGATGACTTGAACCGATATTGATAATCTCCAAACCATCAATGGTAACATCGTCGGCTGTGACAAGAATTATCTCTCCTTTCTCCTGCCCGTCTATAACTGCTCCTTTCTCTCCTTTAAGGGTGATGGGTTTATTGATTTCAATACCAACCTCTTGATAAAGTCCTTTCTTTACTATGATCGTATCTCCATCGTTAGCGATTTCGACCGCTTTAGCAACACTGTTTATAGTACAATTGGGACAAACTTCAATGATAGCAGCCATGGAAAATGAGGAGGTTAATAGTCCGATTAATAATATGATTGAAATTTTTCTACTCAAGATGATTTAATGTTGAGTCTTTGAATGTTGTTTAATTTGAATTTTTACCTCTTCCCAAGAGTATAAGTTTCCGCCGTTTTGTTTTTGTAATTCCTCGGCTACAGACTTGCTTTCTAAAGCGGATAAGAATTCTCCCATGGGACTTGGTATATTTTCGGAAATAATAAAAGTAGCTTCTGTGGCATCAATCATTTTTCCCGGATTATTATAATCTGCGGAAAGAAGATGAAGCATATCATCTTCATTGTTTTCTTGCTCTAAATAATTGATCATACATTCGGTAGCATCAAATTTAAAATTTTTACCTTTTTGGGTTACCAATTGTGCTGAATGAGATTGATCGACGATAGTCATCATACAAAATTCACAAGCCTCTTCTCCATAAACTATGGGATCAATATTTTTGCTGCAAGAAGCAATTGTGATAACTGCGAGGAAAATAAAAATTATTTTTTTCATGAGGAAATAGATTTTTTCTTACTTTTAATACCGACTAAATAAGCGATGAAGGTTAAAATCATACCGGCAAACATCATATAAGCACCAATGTGTGGCCAAGAATCTACATCGAAATTCAATAACTTAACATGTCCTATTAATGGCGGTTTATAAGTCATAGGATTTCCTTCTGCATCCAACAATCTAATACTGGCATCGGGATCTAAATCAGTTCCGTAGTCTGTAAGCCATAGATTGAAGTCATACATTCCGAGGACTCCTAAGACACTCATTACAATTAACCAAATCAAGAAAGCTTTCGGGTTTATTTTTTTCATAAATCCAAGAATTCCTAATAAGATTCCAATTCCTGCCATTGCGCCGACTACTATTGGAAATACTGTAAATTCCCACATTTCATGAGCTTTGGGGATTTTTTTCATACCGATATAGTGGTTGAGTCCATCAATATTGGGTAAGTCAAATTCGGTTCCTCCTTTAATATCATCGATATAAATATCCATGCCCAGACCTTCAGGGTATTGGGGGGCTATTAATTCAATATCCCATAATGGAAAGTAAAATAATCCCAGCAATAAAGCAGAGCCGATTATCATTAATATTCCTGCTTTTTTCATGTCTTAATATATTTTGTGTTACACACTTAATAATTTGGGAAGGGGAGCGGAGTTCAAATAAAACTCCGCTTTTTCTTCCCTAACTGTAAGAAGCTCGCTCTCAAAAAACTTCCTACAAACCTAAATTAACCATCTATATTTTTATTCAGAGACCAAGACAATTCAATATCTGAATCTTCAGGTGATACTCTGATATATCCCTGCATTTCTTGGTGGAGCGCTGAACAGAAATCTGTACAGTAGAACGGATAAATTCCCGGTTCTTTCGGCTCCCAAGTCAAAGTCTTTGTTTGTCCAGGAACAACAAGGATCTCTGAATTATTCGCACCCATTACAGCAAAACCGTGAGGAATGTCGAAGTCCTGTTCGGTATTGGTTAGGTGGAAATGAACTTTATCACCTACTTTAATTCCTTCAATATTATCAGGATTAAAGTGACTTCTAATCATTCCCATTTTTACGTGAACGTTTTTCCCGTCGCGTGTTATATCTACATCTTTTCCGCTTTTGACAACCATAGGGTGATCGTTTTCACTGGCTAATCTGTAGATTTTACGCGATTTGTCTTTGATTTTATCTGCGTGAATCATAGAAGCATAGTGCGGTTCACCAATCATCGGGAAGTCAAGGATCATTTCCATCTTATCACCGGAAATATCGATCAACTGACCGGGCTGATTCATTTCAGGACCTACCGGTAAATAACGATCTTTGGTAATCTTGTTCATTGACAACAGATACTTACCATCGGGTTTTCTACTGTTTCCTCCAGGAATAGATAAGTGACCCGGGGAGTAATAAACATCGATACGATCGAGTACTTCTTGTGTTTTAACATCCCATTTCACAATTTCCGATGAAATAAAGAAAGTACTATAAGCATTTCCTCTTTCATCAAATTCTGTGTGTAGTGGACCAATTCCCGGTTGTTCAACAATTCCGGCAAGGGTATTGTCAAAATCTAAAATTGGAATACCATAAGCCTCATCTACGAATTCTTCATTGTCAACAGCTTCTTTGATTTTGCTGAACGAGTGTACTACCAAGTTAGCCGAAAGTTTACCATTACTTACGATATATTCTCCAGTTGGGTCAACATCTACACCGTGAGGAGATTTAGCAGAAGGCACGAAATACACAATTCCAGGTAATTCAGTAGGATCTAAAACCAAAACTTCATCCTTCCACTCTGTGGTAGCAGTATGAGTTTGTGAGTCATACTTGTTGTGGGCATATCTGGTTTTTTCAATAGTTCCTTTTCCTTCTTTTACGTATTCTTCAGCTTTTTTCCAGTTGATAGCCGTGATAAAGTCTTTATCGAACTTCGAAGCATTTACTTCTAAAAGCGTGTGTGCTTCTTCTGTGTTATAAGTTGTAAAGAACATCCAACCGTGAGATTTGTCTCTTCCAGGGTGTGCTAAGTCATAGTTATATCCCGGAAGTCTAATCTGAAAAGCGATATCCATTTCTCCGGAATCTTCATCAACACTAAGGAAAGTCATAGAGGCTTTAAAATTACCTTTGTAGTCTTTAATCGGCATATCTTTTTGTGGAATTGGAACCCCAAATCGCGTACCCGCTACAACATATTCAGTGTTTTCAGTTACAAAAGCTGAGTTGTGGTTACCTGCACTGTTTGGAATTTCGATAATTTCTTGTGTTTCGAAATCTTGCAAATCAATACGGGCAATTCTCGGGGTGTTGTTTCCGTTTGCGAAAATCCAACGCCCGTCAAGTTCACCATTGGTTTGTGATATATCCGGGTGGTGTAAATCATCCCAAGGAATAAATCCGTAAGATGTTTGCAACATCGGTTTGGTTTCTTCACTATATCCATAACCCGATTGTGGGTCTTGCGAGAATACCGGAATAATTTTTAAAAGACGAGCGGATGGAAATCCATAAGTATAAACTTGACCGCTAAATCCTCCGGATAAAAATCCGTAATACTCATCATACTCGCCCGGGGCGACGTATGCTTTTTCTGCTGCACTTTTTTTAGAGCTACTGCTGCTCTTTCCATTGGCTCCGCCGGGTTGGCAGGAAACAATAGCTGAAATGGCTATTGCAATACCAAATAATTTAAAAATTTGTCTCATCATTTATAAAATTTAAGGGTTAATTGTTTGTTGTTTATAATGTTCTGAAATATTCTAAAATAGCTCGTGCTTCATCTTCTGTAATCCCCTGATTAGCCATCGGCGAACCGTTGTATTCTATCAATAATTGCTTGGCTATCGGATCTTCTTTTACCATTCGCTCAGGATTTAAAATCATGTTCATCACCCACTCAGGAGCACGACGATCTAAAACTCCTTTGGGAGCAGGACCGATAAATCTCTCCTCCGGTTTATGACAGGCTAAACAATTGATGTCATAAATTTCTTTTCCTTTAGCAGCTAAATCTTGATCGATTTCATCCGGAAGATCGATTGACTCAATAGGACCAACTCCTTTGTTGTCCATGTCAACTGCAACACCGTCAACTTTGTCGTATTTTACTTCCTTTTTTTCTGTTTTGGGTTTGGCGTTACTGTCTTTTTTCTTTTCACTGTCACCGCAGCTTACTAAAAAGCTCAAGAGCAAAATGGTTAATGCGAATTTTTTCATAACTTTTAAAATGTTAATTTGAGTTTATATTTTTTTTACGTATTGAATTGTTGTCGATAATTTAGGGTCTCGCTTTCAATTCTGGTGTAAAAGTACGGTGGAAGTTCTGTATAGACAATGATGGGAAAGGTCGCCTTTTATGATTCTCGTCATACAATAAGGGGTAACGTATTGATAGTCAGTTTTCTAAATGAAGACAAAAAAGTCTTTAATAGGCGTTTTTTTGTGGGATATTTTTGTTTTAGTATGGTTTTGCAGAATTTTTTCGGAGAAAGGGTTTAATAAAAATCAAAATAATTACCATTGACACGTTTATGCATTTTCCTTTTCCAATGATTTGAAAAATGTTTTTCTGCCGTAATTTGCCTTTTCTAAAATTATAAAATTCGATTTTTCTGTATCATTTTGAAAAACCTTGTTTTAATCGCAAAGTTTTTCACTTAGCAGGATATTAATTAATCATGTTTTTCAATTTCTCTTCTTCTAAGATTTCAATGGCGCGCCCGTGAATATGAATCAGTTTTTCCGATTTGAAATCGCTTAACGTTCGTATCAAGCTTTCTGTAGTAGTTCCCGAAATATTGGCCAATTCTTCTCTGGTGATGGTGATTCGAAAATTTTGTTTTTCTTCTTTTGAAATAAATTTTTCTTTGAGTAGGAGCAGGGCGTTGGCTACACGTTTTCTCAAGGAGTTATAAGCCAATTGTACCATTTGATCGGCTTTATAGTTGTTGTTTTGAACTAAAGCCTTGGTGAATTGTAATACAAAAGAAGAGTTTTGGTTGATTTGTTCATCAAATTCATTACGCGAAATCAGCAGTAATTCACAGTTTGACAAAGTTTGGGCAGAAATGCGATAAGTGCTTTCTTCTAAAAGAGCGATATATCCCAAGAAGTCACCTGAAGTGTACAATCCGACAGTTAGCTCTTTTCCGCCTTCGCTCGTTTTGTAGGCTTTTATTTTACCCGATTTAATATAAAATAGATATTGAGGATAATTGCCTTCGGAAAATATCTCTTGATTTTTTTTGTATTTATTGGTTTTGCTCTTCTCAAATAACTCTTGAAATACCTCCTGGTATCCCGGTTTTTGCGACTCTTTTTGATGAGCTTGATTTTGCAGACGTGTTGCTTTCTTTAATCGACTTTCAACAGCATTTAAAAGCTCTGTTTCACTAAATGGTTTCATCAAATAATCATCCGCTCCCAAATCCATTCCTTTTCTAAAATCAGCGCGTTCAGTTTTTGCCGTCAGAAACATAAATGGAGTGTTGGCCAGCTCCGGTGTTCTTTGAAGAAGATGTAATACTCCATAACCGTCTAAATCGGGCATCATA
>DATGSA010000050.1:0-3834 GCA_035303085.1 Flavobacteriaceae bacterium | reverse complement strand
GGCAGAGATGTGGAAGAAACAAGTCAATTTGGGAATGATTCCGTATTACATGTTTATTGAAAGAGATACCGGAGCTAAGGCACATTTTGAACTTCCACTTATCAGAACTTGGGAGATCTTCAGAGAAGCTTACCAACAAGTTAGTGGGTTAGCGAGAACTGTCAGAGGACCGAGTATGTCTGCCACTCCGGGTAAAGTTCAGATATTAGGCGTAGATGAAATTCCGATTAATGGAGGGATGGAAAAAGTATTTGTACTTCAAATGTTACAAGGAAGAAATCCAGACTGGGTAGCCAAGCCGTTTTTTGCTAAATATGATCCCGATGCGCATTGGTTGAACGATTTAGAACCCGCTTGGGAAAATGCTTTCTTTTTTGAAAATGAATTGGAAGAAATGAGAACAACTGCAAAAGACACTACTGAAGCTCTGGCTTAATCATTTATAAGAAGCAATTTCGTTTCAAAAACAATTCATTCTCTTTTTAGTTGAACTATACAAGCCACCAGTTGCAAACTGGCGGCAACAGTGTTTTAAAAAATCCCGTCTCGTACGGGATTTTTTATTTGCTAATCGGTTTTTATGTTGAATAGATTATTGTTTCGGTAAATACGCATAATACGAGGTTGGTGAAATTTCTTTAAACCTATAACGAATTGCTATGTCTTGCATTTCAAAGTCCGTTTTTTCGCTCAGGACAATAAATTCCGATGGAATATCGGTTGGAAAAATAATCGGTAGCTGAATATTGCCTTCCAATAAATTAAAATAATATACAGCGGTCAGATCTATGTTTTCTTTCACCAAATAAAATGTTGATGGTTTCTGTTGACCCTTATAAAAAACTTCAAACTCTTCTCCTTCAAACTTTGACCAACTGTGAACCGTATCTCCAAATTCTTTTTTCTTACCGGTCGATTTCCAAAAGCCGGGAAGTGATTTTGCTTTTTCAAATTCTATCTGCTGTTGTTGAAGCGTATTAGGCGTATTCATTTCAGGAGATTGGTAACTGAGCCAATATTCTCCATTGGGTTTTGCCAATACCCATTCACACATTTCATCAGTCATCCCAAAAGAAGAAGAGCTTTCGAATAACCAGTAATTTTTTTTCGGTTCTCTATACACCCATAACTCCTCCCATTCTTTGGTTTCATTGAGATATTCCCAAATCCAAAGTTCTGTGAAATGAATTTCTTCTTTATTTTTAATCGTTATTGCTTCTTCTTTTTCGGCGTAAATGTCTTCTTCCACTTCATTTTCAATTACAAATTCAATTTCTTCATTTTGTACCATTTCATCTTCCAAAACGGCATCCCAATTATTTTTAGCAGGTTTAGACTTCTCCGAGGAACAGCTTAAAAGAAAAAATAACAAGGTGAAAAACATAATGTGTTTCAACATAATTTCAAGATTTAAAAATTACTCCTCATCAACAAACATCCCCCACCCATCGAATTCACAGTCAAATTTATACCCGAGTTGACACATGTGTTTTGCCCAGTAACTAATCCTTTCATTTTCGATATTCATTTTTGTCGTCCAGCCACTTATTGAAAATCTATCGCGATGTTTTTCAACATAAACATCATATTTCAGTTTTTGAAGTTCAGCAGCCAACTGTTTTGCTTTCTCTTTTGTGGCTGCATAAAAGAAAAACTCGATTTCGGATTCTTTTTTGGTGGTTAGACTAAATTTATTCATCACACCCAAGACCCGAGAAGTCTTTTGATCTTGACTGTCAAGGTTCACTTCAAAGTCTTTAACATGGACAAATTTATTTTTGTCGGATTTGGGATTTGAGGAATTTGGCGATTTCATAATACAAAGCTTTTGTCAAGATTAGAAGTATTGATATGAAAATAATAAATATTTTAGAACAATAGCTGTATAAAAGCTTGGGATTTAGCGGAATTGTTTTTTTCTATCAATAATTTAGCTTCACTATTGTTATTTTAGGAATTTAGGGTGAATATTTCAAGCTTTTATCAACACATAAATTGTTCCCGCCAAGATCATTGCTCCAAATACATAACTTACGAATCGAATGGTGGTTTTACTTCCGCGAAAGAAGACAATTCCCATTTTTACCGCCGTATTACTCAAGGTTGCTGCTAAAACCACCAAAGCTGATAGATTTAAATATTCCGGTTTTAAGGCAAACTTAGCCATGCTAATGGTAATGGCGGTAGTATCTGCCAGTCCGGCAATAAGCGAAGAATAATAAAGACCGCTTTCTCCGAAAAACTCATTTCCGTAATGCACTGCATAGAGAATAACGATATAAATCGCTGTAAAACTTAAGGCATTGAGCACATTTAAGGGGTTCCCCACTTCAATGTTGGTCTCCGCTTTCTCGGAATCCTTCTTTTTTCGCAAAAGCAATATAGCCGGAACAACATTTATCAGAGTCAGTAAGAGCATCGGGAGGATTAAGGGGTAAACAATTTCAATATTAAATATAGCGGCAAGTAACATCAGTCTGGGAAACATAATTGCAGAAGCTATAATAATCCCCGCGCTGTAATCTCGGGATAATTCCGGGCTTTTCTTGCTTTCGGCAGCATAATTCCAAGCCACCGCGGTACTGGAAATCAACCCTCCTAAAATGGAAGTAAGCAGGATCCCCTTTCTTGAACCCACAAATTTCACCAAAAAATATCCGATAAAATTTAAAAAGGAAACAATCACCACTATAGATCCAATTTCAAATGGATTTAATAGTCCTTCCGGCCCAAAATCTCTATTGGGTAAAAAGGGAAGAATCAACAGCGCGATAATGGCAAATTTAATAAACGCAAAAAGCTCTTGCATGGTAATATTCTCGATAATAGACCTCATGGTAGATTTTAAAGAAAGTAAGGTCACCACAATGACAGCAGTAGCTACAGAGTCACGATACAAGCCTTGGGAAACCATTATACCCAAAACGAAAGTAATAATTAATGCTAAATTTGAAGCCAATCCAAACCCTGCTTCCATTCTAAATTTAGACAGCTGACCAATGGAAAGAAATAGAATAAAACTCACCGTGCCTGCAATTATAAACCAGACTGAATAGGTTTCACTCATCGTTCCCATCACAAAGCCAAGGATAGTGGTAATCGGAAAAGTGCGAATCCCTGCACTCCCGATTTCGCCTTTGGACTGATCGTACTCGCGCTCCAACCCGAGAATAAGACCAATCGCTAGACTGATTAATACCCCTAACATATAGGGTTCTAAAAGATCAACTAAATAAGTTTCGGCTTGCATGAATTGTAATACTATAAGAATTGATAGCTAAAATAGGTAAAATAAGTTTGTGGAAGAAAATTTCTTCCGCAACTGATAATTAATAATTATGGTATATAAAAGTAACATTCACCCTGAAAATATTTAAAATTGTGTTTTAAGTATTTTTAAGGTTGGAATAAAAAGGCTTTTGGAACGTTGGCTTCTTTAATCTCCCGCCACGACAAAGGCTTTATCCTTTGCTTTTAAGATATTCAAAAGCTCCTTTACTTTTCAAGGAAAGGACAGCTTGATAATCAAACTTGTTTGATTGTCAAGCAGGTAAGGTTTCTGCTGTTTTGAAGTAGGAAGTTTGCTCTGCTCCTTGATTATGATAATATCAAGAAAGCAACATAACAGTTACAACCACCCCGGAAATAACTAAACCTGCGGTTTATTTATTTCATCCCCTCCTTTTTTAAGGTGGGGAGCTTGTTTGTGGGTTTTAAGTAGCTGGAAATCAAGGATAAAATTTTCTTTCTATTATGTTTAATTTTTTTATTTTCTTAGAAAGGAATGTTTGTCTATCACTATTAAACTTCTATAAAAAAGCAAACAAAAGCTCC
>DATGSA010000049.1:0-5755 GCA_035303085.1 Flavobacteriaceae bacterium | reverse complement strand
AAGAAGTCAGGCGGTATTTGGTTAAAGCAGCTTCATGATTCTTCATGATTGGCGTAATTATATCAGACCCGAAATGAGCGATTGCTGTTCCGCCCAAACCGATAGCAAGAATAACCATGATGTCGGTCAGCGTTGCAGTGCGGGAAATACTGGCGCGGTAATCTTGAATACTCTCTTTGACTTGTGTGATAGCGGAAGCATCTGCTTTAAAGACTTTATCTACTTTTTTAGACATTCCGGCGCCGATCAATAGGAAAGCCATCCAGATGTTGGCAACAATCACATCAACGGTGATCATCGCCGAAAAGAGTTCATCACTGGCACCATAGATTTCTTTCATGGCGGTTTGATTGGCACCTCCACCAATCCAACTTCCGGCAACGGTGGCTAATCCCCGCCAAACTTCGTCGGGTCCTGCACCGCCTACAATGTCGGGAGCAAAATAAGAGACCGCCAAGATAGCAATCGGTCCGCCGAAAACAATTCCTAGCGTACCGGCAAAAAACATGATAATGGCTTTTGGACCTAAGCGCAAAATTCCTTTGATGTCAATACTCAGACAGAGCAATACCAAACTTGCCGGCAATAAATATCGAGAAGCAACAAAATATAAACTCGAGTCATCTCCTGAAATAAGTCCAAGAGAATTGAGCACGGAAGGAAGAAAATAACAGAGCAATAATGCTGGGATAATCCTATAAAATCTGGACCAAAATTTGGTTTTTAAAGACGAGGTATAAAAAATCGCTGCCAGCAGGACGATTAGAATTCCTAAGACCACCGCATCGTTGGTAAACAATGCCGCACTTTTATGTACTTCTTCCATAACTGTTTTCTTCTAAATTAGGAAAAGCGCAAGATAAGTTTTTAAGGGAATGGAGCAGAATGTTTTTTAGATTAATATTAACTAATCTACAGACTTGATTTGGATTTTTGTGTCAAATTATTTTGGTAAGGGTTTTTATGTATTCGGGAGTAGCAGGAAATCGGTTGAGGTTTGTGATTACTTTTCCAAAGCTCTCGAATCTTCCCTTGTACTTTGGAAAAGTTTATGCGGATTGAGAATCGATATGCTCATTGCGCGAGATCCTGAAACTTCCCATTTGATTTGTCATTCCGAACTTGATTCGGAATCTCGCGTAAAGTTATTCCGTTTTTATTTTAAAACTTATAGGTTAAATATTGACTAACATAAATTTTACGACGTCTGGGGTCATTTAAATTTCACTATTTTGTTCAAAATGTTCAATGAAATCAGCAAAGGTTATAATTTTAGTATCTTCTATTTTTTCTAAAATCAGTAAATCCTTATCTCCGGTAATCAGAAAATCTGCCTTTGAATCTATTGCTAAGTTTAAAAGAAAGTTATCTTTTTTATCACGGCAGATTTGAACATTAGAATGGACGCTTATTAATTCCCCAAAGTGGTCAAAGTTTTCGAAAATTTTTTCAATATCTTTTTGTGAAAAGTACCTTTTGAATTTGGGACGATTTGCTACTTCGACAAACTCTCCAATTAATTCTTTTGAGAAAATCAGAGTTATATTCTGTTTCTCAATAAGTTCATCGATTTTGTTTAGGTTCCTTGAAATAAGAAAATTAATCCAAAGATTGGTGTCGAGGATAATTTATTCATCCTTCATATCTCGAACTTCTGACTTGCTCGACTTCTTTTGTTATTTCATCAAGTGAAATCTCATCATCAGATTTATTTCTCAATGTTTTGAGTAAGTTGGTGAAATCAGTTGTCTTTTTTCGTTTATTAATCTTGATTAAACCTAAATCTGCCAGGTTTTTTAAGAGTTGCTTGGCTTTGGGATTTAATATGTCAATTTGTACGGTTTCCATAACGCCTTATTTTTTATAAAGATAAGAAATTATCTTAATTTATACAGGTTCCTTAGCGGGTATATAATAACTGGTTAAGTATTTATGTGAAGGAAGGAAAGGAAAGAAAAATCTTTTTTAGATTTTTTTGATAGCCTGAGTGTACACTTTGCTTTTCTTTTTTAATGAAGCCAGTCATTCCGAACTTGATTCGGAATCTCGCGTAAAGTTATTCTATCCCTGAATTCTTCATGCATACTCTCCTTCGACCTGAATCATTTCCTCTAATAAATTCAGTTGATTTCGTGTGCGATCAAGATTTTGATTTGGGCGGTTTGTATTATAGTATAAGTCTTCATTCAGGTAATCGGTTAAAAAGCGCATGGCTTGAATATAAATAACCGTTTGACCAGCGAGGGTAAGATGTTGCTTTTCAGCATCGGATAATTGCTCACTGAAGTTTTGCAGAAACCCATTTTTTAAAGCGCAAAAATAATTTTTGCTGAAATTTTGTCCAACGGTAGGGTCATCTTCTTCTCGCAGATTGGTGTACGAACGAACCATATCACCAAAATCATAGAGTAGTGGTCCCGGCATTAAAGTATCCCAATCGATAAGGGCAACGATTTTATTTGGACTGTCTTGCGCAAATAAGAAATTGCTGATTTTTGGGTCTCCGTGAATAACGTGTTCGGGAAAATCGGGTAATAATAAACTCCATTTCTCCAGAAGAAATTTATGTTGTTTTATCTTGCTAAGTTCTTTTTTCGCCTTGTTTAATCGTTCTGTAGATGCATTTTTTAAGCTGGTTTCATATTGTTTTAAACGCGAATTAAAATCTAAAAAACCCGGAATGGGTGAGGAGATTTTATCCGGTTCGACATTTTGGAGATAAACATGAAATTCTCTTAAAAATTTAGCAGCTTCAAAAGCTTGTTTTGGAGAAGCACTCTTTTCATAGGTTTTGGTATTTTCAAAATAAGTAAACAACCGCCATTGGTTTTCCCAAAGAAATTCCCCATTTTGAAAGACCAAAGGCTGAATGATTTTATGCGGATAAGATTTCTTTTTTAAGTGCTTAGAAACTTCAGCGATATTGTTGGTTACGGCTTTTAGGTTTTCAAAGACATCTGTGTTGAGTTTTTGTAAGATGAAGTGCTTCCCTGCATTTTTGATCAAATAAGTTTGATTGATATGGCCGGAAGTCAACTGCTTAACTTCGAAATCCGATGAAATAAGGTTGAAGTTTTCAAAAGCACTTATGACCAATGTTGATTTCATAAAGAGACTTTTATAAGATCAATCCCATAATTTCTCGGGGTATTCTTGGGCAGCTTTCATTTTCTCAATTTGATCGGTTACAAATTCTTTATCTCCTGCATAGGTTAAGCCAAACCACTGGGCAGAAGTCGGTAATGCTTTTACTTGTATTTCTCCGGATTGTAAAGATTTATCAATTACGCCGGGTAGGTAAAATTCCTTTGTAGAAAGGTCGGCATTGTTTTCTAAAAAACTCATCAAATCCTTTTCGGCCAATTCGAAAAAAGAAGGATGCAACAACCAGAAGTTCATCGATACCGGGGCATTTTCATCCAACGATTTTCGCTCATATTCTTCATTAAGTCCTTCGATTTTACCCTTATGTTTTTCGATGGAAGTGAACTCTTCTACATTGAGCAAACTACCGTTTTCCAATTGACAAATTCCACGGGAAACAGAACCGTTTTTGCTCAGCGTGTTTTTAAGTCGAAAAGCCAGCATTCCATAATTATTTTGGTCGATTTGATCATCTTGAATCGCCTGTACTGCTTTTTCAAAGGATTGTTGACCATAGAAATCATCTGCGTTCATGGTGATAAATGGTTCTCTGATAATATCTTTTCCACAATAAACTGCATGAGCGGTTCCCAAAGGCCTTTCTCTACCTTCTAATTTCTCTTCATATTCTTCAGGGATATATTTGGTCAAGGTTTGCTCTACAAAATAAGCAGAACAGCCTTTTCGTTTGAGTACATTGACCAAATGATCTTTATATTTTTCCGGGAATTGGTCATTGATAATAAACACCACTTTTTTGATGCCTAATTTCACGGCATCATAAAGTCCAAATTCCATCAAACTTTCATTTTGCTGGCTGACAGCATCAACTTGTTTTTGACCTTTATACCGGCTTCCTAATCCACCAGCTAAAACGAGTAAACTTATATTTTTCATATTCCGTAATTATCAAAACCGAAAATCGGTTTTCTTGATTTATATTTCCCTCTGGTAAAATCAGGCATTTCTTGTGAAGAACCGTTTTCCTGAATAGACTTTTCACTTAATGGTGTTATGGCATACCAAGTGGCTAAGTCATACATATCAAAAGGAAACTCTTTATTTTGTTTGATGCATTCAACAAAATCGTTGAGCATAAAATAATCCATTCCCCCGTGACCGGCTCCAACTGCTTTGTCTTCATGTTTTTTCCAATAGGGGTGATCGTATTTTTTTAAATGTGCTTCTGAATTTTCCCATTTATGCGAATGATCCATCTCTTCTTCAAAATACAATAAACCTTGATCGAATCCACCCGAACCAAATTCTTGCCAAATACCATCTGTTCCCTGAACTCTAAACCCTAAATTATAAGGTCTTTGTAACGAAGTGTCGTGCGTCAATAACATGGTTTCTCCGCGTTCACATTTCAGCATAGTTTGCACAATATCCCCTTGTTTGAAATTTACTTTTGCATTGGGGTGATCTGCACCGCCTTCTTTTTTGATATAATCTGTCAGTCCGGCTTGTTTGGATGCCATAGAAGAAAGATGGGTAATTCGATTTCCACGATTGATATCCATCATGGTGGCCAGAGGTCCCACGCCGTGAGTAGGATACAAATCTCCATTTCTATCCAAATAATGATTGGTTCTCCAAGAAGCTTCAGAGAAAGCCTCTTCTCCGAATTTCACGCCGTGACCAATCGCATGTTCTCCGTCATTAAATAAAACCGCTCTGAGGTCGTGTTGATATCCGCCTTGCCCGTGAACTATTTCACCAAATCTACCTTTTCTGGCCATATTCATAATGGCCATAATATCTCTGCGATAACAAACATTTTCCATCATAAACACCGGCACTTTGGTTTCTTCGTAAACATCGACATATTTTTCACACTCATTCAAACTCAATGCTCCGGAAACTTCAAGTCCGGTTATCTTTCCTGCTTGCATCGCATCTATGGTTTGCAGAAAGTGCCATTCCCACGGGGTGGAAATAATGACCGCATCTACATTTTTAAGTTTGAGTAAATTTTGATAATCGAAATCTCCATTCTTGAAAATCTCAGGTTTTTTGGTATCGTGTTTTTCAAATATTTCCAAAGTTCTACCAATCATCCTTTCGTCGGGATCGGCAATGGCGGTAATATTGACATCGTCCCTTCTCAATAAAGTGTCTAAGTGATTTTGACCTCTTAGCCCAACACCGATTAAACCGATATTTACTTTTGATTTAAAAAGTGTTCCGCTGAAGACCGAGTTGGGAAGAATTAAAGCGCCAAGTCCGGCAAGACTCCCAGTTTTGATAAAATCCTTTCTGTTCATAAAAGATATGTTTGGATGAGGGTGTCCAAATATATTAATTTATAAGGACAGATTGGGTTTTGTAAAGTGGAATGTCAGATAATGGAAAAAGCCGGTGCATCTTTGAACTTCAGAATAGCAGTCCTTAAGTTAATTTGCGGGAAATATAAAGTGTAAGATTTATGTGGAAGTAGTTTTAGATTCTTTTCCCGATTTTATGGCCATAAGCGGCGTAGAATAAGATGAATAAATAACACGGCACCAAAATCCAGAAGGCGGTTTGATAGGCTTCGGCTTCTCCCAGGGAATGGCTCATTTTTTCTCCCCATAGAGCCCATATTTTAGGAATAATGGCTCCTCCGCCG
>DATGSA010000048.1:0-4704 GCA_035303085.1 Flavobacteriaceae bacterium | reverse complement strand
CGCAGAGCTGATAATTAAATTTTTCACAGATAAGTTCAAATTCATATCTCCGGATCCGGCACCATCAATTTTGAATTTCTTAGCCTTTAATGTTCCTTTTTTATCAGTTTTGACATCTCCCGATCCAGCTGCCATTATGGTGTTTATGTTTTCTGCTTTTAAGCTGATTTGAAGTGGTTTTCTAAAACTTAAATTGAAACCTTTTTTAGTTCGAATCATTAAAGTCGAACCTTCAACTTTAGTTTCGATATATTCCAAAAGATTCGACTCTCCTTTCAATTCCAATTTTCCGTCTTGCTTCCCTTTTGTGAGCACTACATCAATTGATCCGGATTTTTCCAGTTTGGTGAAGTCGCTGCGCAAGGTTCTTGTCTCTGTTGTTACCTCTTTGTTGCCGCTAACTTTCTTGTTGTTGAATATCTCCTGCATACAAGAACTTAGCGCAAGTCCTAAAATAAAAACGATTAGGATGGGTTTGGAAAAAGTATTTTTCATAAAGATGAAGCTCTTAAGAATTAGATTGATTTTTGTACAATTCAAATTTAGATAAAAATAATCGGATTTAAGGAATTATTTTGTTCGGTCTATTAAGATAGTTTTAAACTTTAAAACCGTGACTTCTCCCTGCTTATCTTTTATTTTAATCTTATTACTATTCTCAGGAAAGGATGCGGTATCAAACAAATGTAATTCTCCCTGTACCTTACCGGAATCCAAAACCTTGTCATTTTCATCTAAGAGTTGATAGGTTTCATTTCCTTTTAGTCCTTTTAAAATTATTTTTTCAGGTTCTTCAGTCAACATAAAAGAAAGTACGTGGTTGCTCTGATTACATCTCCCTTCAATGTCTCCTTGGATTTCCCAATTTAATTCCTCGATTAACTTTGCTCTAATTGCTGAAATGTCTTTTGGATAATGAACATTAAAAGCGCCTAACGTTATATCTTTTGGAGTGTTTTCCGAATTATATAAGGCCTCGAGAAACTCTCCGTAATTTTCACAATCCAAAGGACTACCGGTCAACATATTTTCAGCGGACTTTAATTGAGGAAGTTCCCATCGAGAAATATCCTGATTAAAACTTTGCGCGTTAAAGAAAAGGTCATCCAAATTTTCTGCGGAAGATAAATTCCAATTGTTTAAACGCTGATTGAAAGCAGTTGACATGCCAAACATTCCTTTGAGATTGGTGACATTTTCCATGTTCCAATCTTCTATCGGTTGATTGAATTTTTGGCTTGCCCAAAACATTTCTTCCATGGTTTTGGTGTTAGCGGTACTCCATTTGGCCAATGGTTGATTGAAATTCTCCGTGTAGCCAAAACTAAAACTCATGTCTTTAACCTTTTCAGTGTTCCAATTTTCAAGAGGTTTATTAAAAGCTTCTGCCTCATAAAATATCCCTTTTATATTTTTCAAACTGGCGGTATTCCAATTATTTAGGTTTTGGTTGAAAGCCTTGGTTTTACTGAAGGCGTATATCATATCGGTTACTTTGCTCACCTTCCAAGCGCTGATATCTTGGTTAAAGGAATCGGTCTTTCCGAAGAGGTATGCCATATTTTGTAAGTTTGAAGTATTCCATTTATTCAAGGGTTGATTAAAATTTTTGGCATTCCAAAACATCGCGTACATATCCATCACCTTGCTGACGTCCCAATTTTCTATAGGTTGATTAAAAGCATGCGCCTCCTGAAACATTCCTTTCATAATTTTCACCCGACTCACATCCCAATCTGAAATATCTCCATTAAATGATCTGGCATTTCTAAACATATTTTCAGTGTTGGTTACTTTCGAAATATCCCAATTAGATAAATTTTGATTAAAAGAAGAAGCCCCGTGAAAGACTCCAAACATATCTTTTGCTTGTGTGGTGTTCCAGTTTCCTATGGGTTGATCAAAACTGATGGCGTCGTAAAACATATTGTGAAAGTTTTCAACTTGACTGACATCCCATTCACTTATATTTTGATTAAACTCAAATGCTTTAGAAAATGTAGCTCCCATATCTTTGACTTTACTCACTTCCCATTGGCCAATCGGCTGATTGAAGCTACTTGCTTTCCAAAATAACTCTCTCATATCTTCCACCTGACTGACATTCCAATTAGAGATATCTCGGTTGAAGTCTAAGGCGCCCATAAACATACTGCGCATGTTTTCAACCTTCCCGGTGTCCCAATCCGCAATGTTTCCGTTAAAACTGATCGCCTCGGCAAACATAAAACTCAAGTCCGTTACTTTGCTGATATCCCAAGAATTCAAATCTTGATTAAAGCTTTCCGCTTTATAAAACATAGCATAAAGGTTTCTTATTTTCTGAAGCTTCCAGGTGTTTAAAGGTTGATTAAAACTTTTAGCGCCATGAAACATTTGTTGCATATTAGATACATTGCTTACATCCCAATTGTTTAGAGGTTGGTTGAAGTCTGAAGCACAGTGAAACATATAATCCATTTGTTCAACCTGGCTGACATCCCAATCAGAAATATCTTGGTTGAAGTTTTCAGCCAGGACAAAAAGTTGACTCATTTTTTTGACCTTGGAAGTGTTCCAATTTCCTATATCTTGATTAAACGCGAAGGCTTCGCTAAATACCGATGACATATCATCTACGTGACTGATGTCCCAATTTGAAATATCTTGATTGAAATTTTCGGCTTTTTGAAAAAGCGAACTCATGTGTTTGAGACTTTTGGTATTCCATTGGTTTAGCGGTTGATTGAAATTTTCGGCCCCGTGAAAAGCTGCCATCATACTTTCCACTTGACTGACGTCCCAATTATTAATATTCTGATTGAAATTAATAGCGTTATAGAAAATCCCCATCATATTAGTTAAACTTGAAGTGTCCCAGTTTCCTATTGAACCATTAAAGTTTTCGGCCCCGCTGAACATAAAGGACATGTCTTCAACTTGACTGACATTCCATCGAGATAAATCCTGATTAAAATTAACAGCTTTACTAAACATAAGAGACATATTCGTGACGTTCCGCACCTCCCATTGAGATAGGTCTTGATTGAATTTAGTCGCTCCATTAAACATGGCTTTCATATCCGTAACTTGGCTAACATCCCATTTTGAAATATCTAAATTGAAATTTTTAGATTGAGCAAACAATGAAGCCATGTTTTCTACAGGACTCACATCCCAGTCATTTATTTTGGGTGCTTCGGTGATAGAAGTACTATGGAATGCTCCTGCCATATCTGTAACTGCACTTAAATTTGGAGTGTCTTTAGCAGAAATTTTTAAAGATTTATTTAAGGAGGAGAAAGAATTATTCAAAGAGCTCCATTTTGCTTGTCCCCATTGCATGATATCTAAAAGTATGATGGAATAATGAGCCATATTTACTCGGAAATAATGAAAAGGATCCTCGCCTTCGGGCGTGATTTTTAGGATATATTTTCCCGATTTGGGAAGTTCAATAGTAAGGTTTTCGACAGCATGTCCTGCTCCTTTATTTTTGGAATTATTGAGTTCTTCCCACGAATAAGAATATTCCCCTTTGGTAAATACTTTAAGTTTGAATTCTTTAATATAAGTAGTAGAATCAACCTCCCATAAAGTGATAAAAGCTTCTTGTGCAAGTGCTGAAGGACTGGTGAACAGAAATAAGCAAAATAAATTTAGCAATGTAAATCTGGAGAATCGTGTGGAAATTTTCATAAATAATATGCAGTGATAAGTTGTTCTTTTGCGTGTTATGCAAAACTTGTTAAATGTAGTTAAAACTTATCGGAAAGCCTTATAGTGCAGTAGAGATTTCTTTGGACCTGAAAATAGGAGCGATATTTTTTTAAAATGATTTATAGCTTGTTGTGGGTTTAGAATAATAGTTACTCTATAGAAATATCTTTTGGTGTAGGATTAAAAGGGAGAGCACTTCTTATTATTAAAAGACTTTTTATGAAGTTAGGTGATTGAAGGTTGAGATAAAAAAACACCCGCTCATCATAAAATAAGCGGGTGAATTTTAATGATAAACACTTCTTGAAAGTGTTGATGTTATAACATATTAATTCTGCTTCCCAAAAAAAGCGATGATTTGATCGGCCAATTCCACTCCGATACGTTCTTGCGCTTCGGCGGTAGATCCGCCCACGTGTGGACTGAGAGAAATACTCGGGTTCATCAATAGTTTAATCGGCGGATTGGGTTCTGCTTGGAAAACATCGAGCGCCGCAAAAGACAATCGTTCTTCGGCTAAAGCTACATCGAGTGCGATTTCATCAACCACACCACCACGAGCCGCATTGATCAATCCAGCAGATTTTTTCATCATCTTTATCTCCTCTTTTCCAATGATGAAGTCTTTTTGTTGAGGTACGTGAAGACTGATGAAGTCTGAAGTTTTTAGCAGCGTTTCTTTGGTGACCTGTTCGACTGAAAGAGTGACTTTTTGTCCGTCGAAAAAGCTCAATTCTACCGGAATTTCCGTATTATCTTCAAAGTTCGAATCATTGACCAACACTTTCATTCCAATCCCCAATGCAATTTTGGCTACCTCTCTTCCAATCTTACCAAACCCGAGAATACCCAAGGTTTTATCTTTTAATTCTCGTCCTTTAAAAGCTTTTTTCATCATTTTGAAATTTGCTTCTCCTTCCAACGGCATTTCACGGTTGGCAAGGTGCAAGAACCGAATACCGCCAGACAGGTGGGCAAAAACCAGTTCAGCCACACTTCTTGAAG
>DATGSA010000047.1:0-6008 GCA_035303085.1 Flavobacteriaceae bacterium | reverse complement strand
TGCTGTTGTGTGTGATGCAGTTATAAGATTGATTCCCGGCGTGTTAGGCGATGAGACTTCTGCCTTGACAGATTCTTTTCAAGATGGTTTACTTGCTCCACCGGTATATACCAGACCGGCTGAATATAAAGGATGGAAAGTGCCGGAGATTCTGAGAAGCGGGGATTTCCCTAAGATAGAGACTTGGAGAGAAGAAAAAGCTGAAGAACTAACTGCCCAAAAAAGACCTGATTTATTAAAAAATTAATCATATATATTTGTCTGATTAAAATTATTGATTAATTTTGCAACCGTTTCGGATTAACCTCTGACGATAATCGTGAATGTTACTTCGAATAAAAATATAATTTATTATTATGCAACCCATTCTTAAGTACGTCGAAGATAAATATATCGAAAAGAATGATTTTCCTGAATTTAATCCGGGAGATACTATTACAGCTTATTACAAAATTGCTGAAGGTGATAAATCAAGAACCCAGTTTTTTAGAGGAGTTGTAATCCAAATTAGAGGAACAGGAGCTACTAAGACTTTCACTATTCGTAAAATGAGTGGAACAGTCGGTGTGGAAAGAATATTCCCGATGAACCTGCCTTCTCTTGAAAGAATTGAAGTGAACAAGCGAGGAAGTGTTACAAGATCTCGTATCTATTATTTTAGAAAACTCCACGGTAAAAGTGCGAGAATTAAAGATCGTTTGTAATAATAGACTTTTAAAAAACAAAAAAAAATCGCCTCTTTTGTAAAGAAGCGATTTTTTTGCTTTAATATTATTTGTAACGAAAATTCAGACAGAAAATCTATTTGAGTAAGTTTATTTTAAAATTCAAAGAAGTTGAAAGCATTATTTTTTCAACATCGGAGACTCTTCAATAGACTTATTAGCCAATTGTCCGCATGCAGCATCAATGTCTTTTCCACGAGAACGACGAACCGTAACAGTGATACCATTTTGTTCTAACGTATTTTGATATCGATCGGTTACTGCTGAATCAGCTTGCTGGAAAATCCCGTCGTCAATAGGATTGTATTCAATGATGTTTACCTTACAAGGAATAGCTTGACAGAATTCAAGTAATGCGTCAATATCTTCTTGACGGTCATTTATCCCATCCCAAATCAAATATTCATAAGTAACTCTTCTTTTGGTTTTTTTATACCAATGAATTAAGGCTTCCTTGAGATCGGCTAAAGGAAAGCTTTCATTAAAAGGCATTACCTGTGTTCGGATTTCATCAATAGCCGAATGTAATGAAACAGCTAAGTTGAACTTAACCTTCTGATCGGCTAAAATCTTTATCATCTTCGGAATTCCGGAAGTCGAAACCGTTATCCTTTTCGAAGACATATTCAGCCCTTCCGGAGAAGTAATTTTCTCAATTGATCTCAACACATTTCTGTGATTCATCAGAGGTTCGCCCATTCCCATAAATACAATATTGGAAAGTGGTCGATCGAAATACAATTTGCTTTGTTGATCGATAACCACTACTTGATCGTATATTTCATCGGGGTTAAGGTTGCGCATGCGTTTTAGTTTCCCGGTTGCACAAAAAGCGCAATTCAGACTACAACCCACTTGAGAAGAAACACAAGCTGTCGTTCTGGTATCTGTCGGAATCAAAACCGATTCTACAATATTTCCGTCATGCAGTCTGACGGCATTTTTAATCGTTCCGTCAGCGCTTTTTTGCATGTTATCAACCTCGATATGATTAATGACAAAGTTTTCTGCCAACATCTTGCGCGTTTCTTTTGAGATATTGGTCATGCTGTCAAAATCATGAGCCGATTTAGACCACAACCATTCATAAACTTGATCGCCTCGAAAAGATTGTTCTCCAATCGATTCGAAGAAATCTCTCAATTCCTCCTTGCTTAATGCGCGTATGTCTTTCTTATCTTTTTTCACGCTGCAAAGTTATGAAATTCAAAGGGAAACTTCAGAAGAGCTTTAGGAGACTTTAATGTTTTTTATTAAGCAGGAAATTTAAATCGGTAAAAATCACTCATGCGCCTTGTATTTGCTAAATTTGGGAAAAACAAAAATTGATAGTTATGAGTGAAAAAAACAATCATGCAGAACACAGATTGCGTCAAAAAGCTGCAGAGTTTTATAAAGCCAGCTCGGATTATGATCCAGAAAAAGAACAGGGAGATATGTTTTTTAAGGAATTACAAAAGATAATCTACTATGCGATGCTTTATCGTACGCCGGAGGAGTTGATCCATGAACGTGTCGATGCCGATAAACCAAAATTGGGAATGCTGAATCCGACCCTTGAAGAACCGACAGAAGAACAACTAAAAATACCGCGTAATTATTTAACTGAAGATGAAAAAAAGAAACTCGATAACACTATTGACAATTTTTTAATGATTTCTGAAGATCAGTTGAAAGCAGGAAAATCACTGACCATAAAAGATTGGACTTCAAGGCTCCAAGGGCTGCTGCAAATGAGTGGATATTCCATTTTATTGACAGGAAGCAATATCACCAAAGACCAAATGCACGAAAAAGTTAAAGAAGAATTGGAAAAATATCTTTTAAGATAAATATTTTTTTACCGCCTTTTGCTGAGATATGAAAGCTATATCATCAAGGTCTATCTCTTCTTTTTTAATCCATGTGATTGCTTGAATTTCATCGAGTTCTAATTTTATATCGTGGTTTTTCGGCAAGTCGGCGGTGAAAATTAAATCTTCAGTTCTGTAAGTTACATTATTAGATCTATAAATATTGGGTTGAGAAGTGAAATAAGTGAAGTTTTTGGTTTTGAAATCGAGATTTAATTCCTCTTTGAGTTCTCTTACGCAAGTTTCTTCAGCAGTTTCTTTCGGATCGGTAAACCCTCCCGGAAGATCTAACATCCCTTTACTGGGAGGAACACTTCGTTTGGTGAATAACAGATGATTATCGTTTTCTATAATTACCGCTACTGCGGCTGCTATATTTTGATAAAAAATAAATCCGCAGTCATGACATTCAAACCGATGAAGATTTTCGATTTTGAAGCTTTTTGAACTGCATTGGGGACAATAATTAAAGTTGTTCATAGATAGAATCGTTGTGGAGTTTAAAACTAACAAAAAGAAATGAAAAACAAACAAGGAGGTGAAAATCATTTCATACAAATCTCGAGAACCTGTCTGGTTTATTCCGCTTTTTTTAAACCTCATACAATTCTTAAACCTAAGGTGCTGCAGTTAATTATGTTTATTTTTGCCGAGCAAATAATTATTGTTTAAGCTGTTGCTTACAAAACAGAACTTTCTCAAACATGGCTACCAACAACTCAAAATCTGAATCATCTTCAAAATCACAGGTTTTGTATAAACAAGAACCCTCTGATCGACCGCGGAGAAATATCAGCCCGACACAAAGGAAAAGAAGAGAAGAAGCACTAAAGCGTTCCACTAAAACTTCAACCTTAATGAAGTGGAAAATGAGCGATTCCCGTTTTAAACGCGGTTTGTATAAAATAACGAATGGAATCTGGGTTGCCGTGGTTGCTGTGGGAAGTTTTATAGCTTGGTTAATTTCATTTTTCTTGTTTTGAAAAAAATGGTGCTAAAAACGCTGCATATTTATGTAGGCATTTCTTTGGTTTTGTTTTTGACAGTTGAAGGAATGCGGTTCTTTAGTATTGCAGCTCCTAATTGGATGTTTCATTATCTCAATGATTTTTTGGTCATTCCAATCGTGGGGTTGATTTGTTTATATGTGGTGTGGTGGTTGAAGAAAGACCGTACTATCAGGCTTGATATTTTTTCCATAGCGACTTTGGTGGTCATTTATTCACTCTATTTCGAAGTGTATTTACCTAAATATTCCGAAAGATACACTGCGGATATATTAGATGTTGTTTGTTATGCCTCCGGTGGAGTGGTTTTCTATTTCCTCCAAAAAATGCGATAAGTTTTCTTTTAAAAAATCACCTTATCCTTACAATAATTCTGTTAAAGTCTATAAAACAGCTTATAATATTTGGTTATTCGTAGTAATTTAAACTTTCATTTCCCTTATTGTTGTAATCTAAACTGAAATGTCATGGCGAAGAAAGATTTCTTGAAAAAATACAGAGAAAAACGAAATTTTGATTTGTCTTCAGAACCTTTTGGTGGAAAATCAAATATAAAAGATAAAGATCAACAGATTTTTGTCATTCAAAAACACGATGCGAGTAATCTTCATTATGATTTCAGATTATTGGTTGATGGTGTTCTAAAAAGTTGGGCGGTTCCCAAAGGTCCTTCTACCAATCCTAAAGTAAAACGGTTAGCGATTCGCACCGAAGATCATCCGCTGGAATATGCGGATTTCGAAGGTGTAATACCCGAGGATCAATACGGCGGTGGCACAGTGATGGTTTGGGATTCTGGAAGTTTCTCTACCGATAAAAAGAGTGATAAGGGAAAACTTATCCCGATGACCGAACAATTGAAAAACGGGCATTGCACCTTTAATCTTCAAGGACATAAGTTAAAGGGAGGTTATGTTTTATTGCGAATGGACAACGACGAAAAAAATGAACAATGGTTGTTGAAAAAGATAGACGACGAACAGGCCGACGCGCGCAGAAAACCTACGAATACGGAAAATAAATCAGTGTTAACCGGCCGTACAATGAACGAGATTAAAAAAGAAGAAAAATGAAAATCGACGGAAAAGAGATAGAAGTAAGCCATCCGGATAAAATTTATTATCCTGACGATTATACAAAAATGGAAATAGTTGAATATTATAAAAAGATTGCTTCCGTAATGATTCCACATTTAAGAAGCCGTCCGTTGACCATGTTGCGCTATCCCGACGGAATTGAAGGAAAGAACTTTTTTCAAAAAGATGCGCCGGATTATTTCCCCGATTGGATTTCCTATGAAAAATTAAAAAAGAAAGAAGGAGGGAAGGTGCGTTATGTGTTGGGCAACGACAAAGCGACTTTGGTGTATCTTGCAAATCAAGGTTGTTTGACGCCTCATATTTGGTTGAGTAAAGTTGAGAAACCCAACCATCCCGATAAACTTATTTTTGATTTGGATCCTTCTGACAATGATTTTTCCAAAGTCAAATTTGCTGCGAAAACCATCAAAGAATTTTTCGAAAATGAATTGAAAACTTCCACTTTTGTAATGACCACCGGTTCTTCCGGATTGCACGTGGTGATTCCGATAAAACCTGAATTGGATTTTGAGCAGGTTTTGGAACTCAGTCAGGATATAGCAGCTTACATAGAAAAACAACATCCCGAGAAATTAACCACAGCCGCCAGAAAAGAGAAAAGAGGGAATAAGATTTATTTGGATGTTATGCGAAATGCCTACGGTCAAACTTCGGTTGCGCCTTACAGTTTACGCGCCAAGCCCAAAGCGCCGGTTGCCACGCCATTGGAATGGGAAGAAGTAGCTCAATTGAAATCCTCACAGAAATATACCTTATCGTCTATTTTTAAAAGATTAGCCCAAAAAGAAGATCCGTGGAAAGATATGTATAAACAAGCGGTTTCTATTAAAAAGATTAAAACGGAGTTCGAGAAATTAAAGAAGGAATAGTCCGCTCATTAGAATATCATTATTTTAGAAAAATGGTGAAAGCACAAACTATTTGAGAACTTTTCCGGGCTGAAGAATTAATTGTGTTTCACTTTTTTATTGTTGCCGATAAACAAATACAAGACGGAGCCAACCACAGGAAGTAGTATGATTACCAATGCCCAAATAAGCTTATCGTTTTGCTGAAAATCATTTCTCAATACATCGATTAAACAGTAAATCCAAAGTCCGATTGCAGCGAGCAATAAGAATTGAAAGCCAAAAATCGGCCAAGAAAAATCGTGGACTAATTTGTGCATAATGCTGTTTTTTTTGAAAACTTATAATACTTTTTTCACTCTACCGACTTGTCCATCCTCCAGTCTGACTTTGATGCCGTGTGGATGATTAGAAGATTTAGTGAGAATGTCTTTTACAACACCTTTGGTTAATTTGCCGGTTCGCTGGTCTTTTT
>DATGSA010000046.1:0-6554 GCA_035303085.1 Flavobacteriaceae bacterium | reverse complement strand
ATTGATGAATATGGGCTAAAGCTTTTCCTAAATTCACTTCATCGGGAAAATTCACTCTTCCCTTAGCCAAAAAGCTTTTAATTTCTTTCGCCGCATTAATGACGGAAGGTAAAACCGGAAAAATCGGCTTTTTGCTGGTTTTCATTTTTTCATCCAAGACTTCATAAACATCTTTTACGTTGAATAATCCCGGACTTCCAAAAACGACGACCATTCCATCAACTTTTTCATAATTATCACAGAAGTCTATAATTTCTCCTAATTGTTTGGCCGTTCCTGTCGCTAAAAAATCTATCGGATTTCCCACCGAAGATCCCGGATATAGTTTGGATAAAAGTTCTTCTGTATCTTCTGGGTCAAAAGCCGGAACTTCCAAGCCGTTGGTGGTCAAAGCGTCGGTCAACATAACCGCAGATCCCCCAGCGTGGGTGATGATGGCTATATTTTCGCCTTCCAAGTTTTTGGTTTGCAAAACACTTCCGGTGGCGATTAATTCATCTCTACTATCACAATATACAATTCCACATTTTTTAAATAATGCTCGAATCACAATATCAGAAGTAGCTAAAGCGCCGGTATGAGAAGAAGCTGCTCGACCGCCAGCTTCAGAATAACCTGATTTTATGGCAGCAATGCGGCAACCTTTTTTCCTAAGCGAAGTAGCGTGCTTAATAAATTTAAATGGATTCGTAATTTCTTCCAGATAAAGCAACTTTACCCGTGGACTGGTTTCCGGATCAAAAGTTTGGTCCATATATTCCAGAATTTCTTCCACTCCGGTTTGGGCGGCATTTCCGATGGAATAAACATTCGAGAATCGCAATCCTGTCAGCTGCGCAGATTCTAATAAAAACACTGCTGTCGCTCCTGAACTGGTTATAAACTCACAACCTGTCTCATCATATTCCGGTACGGGAGTGGTGAAAACTCCTTTGTAATTTTTGTTGATTACGCCAATGCAATTAGGACCGATCAAGGTTCCGTTTACTTTATCAACCATTTCCACCAATTCTTTTTCCATCGCTATCCCTTCTTCCCCACCTTCAGAAAATCCAGCTGAAAAAATAATAAATGCTTTTGTTCCTTTATCGATTAATTCGCGCATAACAGGTTTACAATATTTTGCAGGAATAGCAATAATGGCCAAATCTACCGGATCTAAATCCTTTACGTCAGCTACGTATTTTATACCTTCCACGGCGATGGGCTTTTTGTTTATGCCATATATTGGTCCTTTGAAATTTCCATCCAATAAATTTTCCAAAACTTTTCCGCCGGGTTTTGAAAGATTTTCTGAAGCGCCGATTACCGCAATACTTTTCGGAGAGATTAATTCAGGAACGATCATTTGATTGTTTTAAAGGGATTAAAAATAAAACTATGAATTTCTACCTTAAAAATTCAGTAATTACAAAAATAAAATTATAAGTCATATTATGGATGTTTTTGTCCTGATTAATTCAAAACTCATTTTTTAGTGTTTTATATGATTAACTTACTCATCAATTATTCACATTAGCTTAACTGATTTCACCTCCTAAATGCTTAATTTTGCAAGTTATGAAGTTTAAAGTAGTTTCAGATTTTAAGCCTACCGGCGATCAGCCGGAAGCCATCAGACAACTCAGTGAAGGAATTGAAGCTGGAGATAGATATCAGACACTTTTAGGAGTGACCGGTTCGGGAAAGACTTTTACCATTGCCAATGTGATGGAAGAAGTGCAGCGACCGACCTTGGTTTTAGCGCATAATAAAACTTTGGCAGCACAACTTTATTCGGAGTTTAAAGCTTTTTTTCCCGATAATTTAGTCGAGTATTTTGTTTCGTATTACGATTATTATCAACCCGAAGCTTACATCCCTTCTTCCGGAACGTATATTGAAAAGGATTTATCGATTAATGATGAAATCGAAAAGCTGCGTTTGAGCACTACTTCCTCTTTATTGTCTTTGAGACGTGATGTGGTGGTGGTGGCTTCGGTGAGTTGTTTATACGGAATCGGGAATCCGGTGGAATTCAAAAAGAATGTCGTCAGCATTCATAAAGATCAACAAATTTCCAGAACGGATTTACTTAAAGAGTTAGTTCAAGGTTTATATGCCCGAACCGAAAGCGAATTTAACCAGGGTACTTTTCGTATAAAAGGTGATACAGTTGATATTTTTCCTAGTTATTCCGATGATGCGATTCGCGTTCATTTTTTTGGCGACGAAATTGAGGAAATAGAACGGTTTCATGTGATTAGTAATAATATTTTGGCCAAGTACGATCGATTGGATATTTATCCGGCCAATATGTTTGTCACTTCTGAAGACGTGATGCAAAAGGCGATGAAAGAAATTCGCATCGACTTGGGAAAGCAGTTGGATTATTTGTACGACATCGGAAAACCGCTCGAAGCCAAACGACTGGAAGAAAGAACCAATTTCGATTTAGAAATGATGCAAGAATTGGGGTATTGTTCAGGAATTGAGAATTATTCTCGTTATATGGATGGTAGGAAACCCGGAACGCGTCCTTTCTGTTTGTTGGATTATTTTCCGGATGATTATTTGATGGTGGTAGATGAAAGTCATGTCACCATTCCACAAGTCAGTGCCATGTATGGCGGAGACCGTTCTCGAAAAGAAACGTTGGTGGAATACGGTTTTCGTTTACCCGCTGCAATGGACAACAGGCCTCTAAAATCAGAGGAGTTCGAAGCGATGCAAAATCAAGTGATTTATGTGAGTGCCACCCCGGCCGATTATGAAATGCAAAAAACCGATGGGGTTTATGTAGAGCAAATCATTCGTCCGACAGGATTATTAGATCCTGAAATCGAAGTGCGCCCCAGTTTGAATCAAATTGATGATTTGATTGAAGAAATTGAACAACGTGTAGAGAAAAAGCAGCGAACTTTGGTTACCACGTTAACCAAAAGGATGGCCGAAGAACTGACCAAATACTTATCGCGAATCGATGTGAAATGTCAATATATTCATAGTGATATCGACACCTTGGAACGCGTGGAAATCATGCACGATTTACGCGCCGGCGTTATCGATGTATTGGTTGGTGTAAACCTGTTACGAGAAGGGTTAGATTTACCCGAAGTTTCGTTAGTCGCTATTTTGGATGCCGACAAAGAAGGGTTTTTGAGAAGTCATCGATCGCTGACGCAAACCATCGGTCGAGCGGCGCGACATTTGGAATGAATAGCGATTATGTATGCGGATAAAATCACCAACAGTATGTAGAAGACCATCGATGAAACCAATTACCGAAGATCCAAACAAATTGAATACAATACAGAACACAATATCACTCCTACTCCATTAAAGAAATCCTTGGATACAGCGTTGGTTGGATTGAAACAAGAAGCTTATCAGTTTGAAAAAGCCGATACGTTGGAAGCTGCAGAAAAAGAAGTTGAATATTTCACAGAAAGTCAGTTGAGATCACGGATGCAAGAAGTCAGAAAAGAAATGGAAAAAGCTTCTAAAGAACTGGATTTTGTGGAAGCTGCAAGGTTCCGCGATGAGTTGAAAATGCTTCAAAAGAAGGTGCAGGAGGAAAAGGCATAAAACTGATTGGTCTATGCTAATTTCCAGCCCTTTGCGTCAATGAGCAGGAATGGAAATTATCCATAATTTTCATTCCTTATCCAAGAATGCTTGGACCCCGAAATAATAGACCTCTCCATAAAATTTATAGAATTCTCTATTGGGTTTGATTATAAAAAATGTTTCATAGTTCTCATGTAATTGGTTAAGGTATCAGTATTTATGAGGATTAAGCTCCGCTACGTTTTAATTGACTTAATTTGATGTAATTTTTAATGAATCCCTTTTTAAATGATTCCGCTACAAATTCTTTTGTTTCACCTTTTTCTAAATGAAAATTTAGTCGATTGCTTTTAATAAAACCGCCTTTTATCATCAGTTCGTAGTTTCCCTTTTCCAGCTCGATCATTATTTTTCTCCCATTTTCCAAGATTCCGATATCTTTATTATTTAATATCACGTGAAATTCGGTCATCCTGTAGGTAATTTCATTTTTTCTATGAATAATTAATTTTCCCATTATTATCTTTCCTAAATCTAATTCGAAATGTCCAATTTATGGATTTTCATCGAATTCTATTGTTTGATTAGCGATCTTTCACCGTACGGTTAATCGTTTTTGTTCAATAATATTAATAAATTTCTTCCAATTTTAGCTTGGCGAATTGGGACTAAAGATTCTCTAATTCAATTTTTGATTTTTTTTTTAAGTCTTCCAATAATTTAGTAATATTTTATCGTCAACTCTTAATATTCATAAACTATTGCTTCATCCCAGCCTTCTATATTTAACGGCACTTCGTTTTGTCCGTCAATTTGAAAAGGAGTTATGTCAAAAGAAACCGTCTTTTGAAAAACAGCTTGACACAATTGTTCATTTATCAGTTGTATTTTGACAGTTCTTTGCATTGGATCAACTGTATAAAAAGCATCAACACTAAATAAATTCATTTCCCATGGCTCAGGGTCACAACCACTATCGCTAAGCGTTACTTCCAAACAATCACCGTTTAGATCAATTTCAGTTAGGGTATAAATTGACGTGTCTATTTCTTCAAAATCTTCTTCACTAATAATATCTGCCGCAGCATCGCACGTGTTTCCAATATGTAAGTTATCATTATCTTCGGAACAAGAAATGCACAATACTCCAATTAAAACAGTTGCAAAAATCATCTTTTTCATACCAAGTCTTATTTTGAGGTTAATATGATTTTATTCAGTTAGAGCTTCGTTCGCAATTGCAATTAACTTGCTTTTCGACAAAACTTTATATCGCATATACAACTACTTCTTGAGACGAACTTACCAAAACATCAAGCATGTAAAAAAGAGAATTAAATTCGTATGATTCAACCAACAATAAACCTCAAGTTTAAAACTGTACGGGGTGATTTTTATTGGAAATTCCCCTAATTTATTAAGCTTGATCTTTCTTTTCCTCGTTATTATCCAAATTCAGCGGATTCGTAAAATCGATAGTGCGAATCGGGAAAGGAATATTGATACCTTCTTTGTCAAAGGCTTTTTTAATGGCGATAACCGCTTTGTTTTTAGCCAAAAGAATATCTCTTTTTTTAGTCACATCGGTCCAAAATCGTACGGTGAAATTTATAGAACTATCGCCAAATTCGTAAAACATAAATTCCACTTCCTCTTCATTCTTTTGCTGAAAAATTTCTGCAATTGTTTCTTTGGTGAGTTGTTCCACTTGTTCCAAATCGTCTTCATAACTCACCCCGCAATCCAGCATAACCCGAGAACGATTAGTAATGCTATAGTTTTTAAACGGGGAATCCACTAACTTTGAGTTTGGAATAAATACCAGGTTATTGTCGGACTGCTTAATCACAATATTTCTCAGATTTATCTCAACCACTGAACCGGCAAAGCCAATAGTTTCCACCCAGTCTCCTATTTGTAATGACGGCATAAAGCTCAAAATCACTCCGGAAAAAGTATTGTGCAATGTTCCTTGCAGAGCCAGACCTATAGCCAATCCTGCTACTCCAGCACCGGCTAAAATAGTGGTGAGTACTTTATCTAAATTGAGTAAACCTAACGCTATAAAGAAACCTATAAGAATAATCACTGCTCTAACTACTTTCACCGTAATAATGCGCACAGAGTCCTGATGCACCTTATTTCGTATAAGTCGACCTATAAATTTACCAATGTATTTTGCTATAATTATGAATGCTATAAAAACAAATAAAGCCAGGATAAAATTGGGTAAAATTAGGATCAGATTAGTTAGCCATCCCTCCAATTTTTCAATAATTCTACTTAAGGCTTTTCCAAAGTCAAAATTGAATTCCATAATTTTATTGCGATTATTTCAAGCTAAAAATATGAAAAATCATTTTATCTCGTCTAATTATTAAGCAATTCTATCCAAAACACCTTATACACTATAAAATAAACTACGTATTGAATATTTATTTCACTTTTTACGAATCAATTCTTAATATTATTCCCGTTTATCGGAAGCGTTTTCCAGAAAGGCAGATAAAAAAAGCCTGTGAATATCACAGGCCTTAATAGTTCAGAAATTATTTTTTCCTATAAGCTGTAATTAAATCCGACTCCCAATACTTCCCGAATTTGAAAAGCTGAAACGGCTTTATCATCATATATCGCTTGGAAAGTAAAATTGGTAGTCAAAAACTTATTGATTTTCATATCTAACCGCAAGGTATAGTCCATACTGACATTCTGCGGTTTGTCTAAATAATCTGAAAACAATTTAATTTTTTGTTTTAGATCTACATTTTCTATCAAGGTAATTTTGGAAGAAGCATCTATCGAAGCACCAAGCTCGAATCGCATACTTTCGCCTTCGTCCATTCCGTAATACGAACCGTCTTTATAATCAGGAATAGAAGTAAATTTATCATCTACAAATACCAATCTTGCTGTGGCAGGAGAAATGTTTACCTTTAGGAGTTCTTCATTTTTGTAAAGTATACCCGGACCAAATTTTAAATATCCCGGGGATAAAAAACGGG
>DATGSA010000045.1:0-8320 GCA_035303085.1 Flavobacteriaceae bacterium | reverse complement strand
CCTCCTATTTTGGCATCAAAGACATTAACATCTTTGATATCCATATTAGCGTTATTCTTCACAACAAAGGTGTAAAGAATGGTTTCTCCAACTTGTGCGGCTCCATCGCCATCTCCGTCTATAAACTCCCCGCTTTTGGTTAAGGTATAGCTATCGTTCTCACAATCATTTTGTATTGCATAACCGACGCCATCCATAACAGATTGCCATAAGCGTTTTTGGGCTATTTTGATGTTGTTATCTGTAGTCTCATTCCAAGTAACGGTGTTGAACTCGGAACCATCTTTTAATCGCAACTCATAAAGCTCTCCAAAACTTTCCTTAGCTCCGTAAACTTTTACTTTTCCATCAGGGAAAACTCGAATACGAACAATGGGTTGGTTGGATGCTTTATCCCCTTCGATTTGATAAGCATTAGGGATACCGTTCTGGTTATATTGGTCACCGTCTGCAAACTCAACATTAATAGGGCTCACCGCACGCTGGTAGAAAGACATTTTAACGGGGCTAATATTCGTTTGATTAACACTCATATTAAAAGTCCCTTTCAATTCATAAATATCGAATATAAAACCTCCATTAGCGGCTGCTGCAATACCTTCACGTTCAAAATCCGAGCCTCCATAACCCAGCTCACGATCCCAATAGAACTCATATTCAGAACTCATAGGAATCATATTTTGACAATGATTATCAGGCATATTTAGCGGAGTAAAAGTCATTCCGTCATACTCATTTGCAGTATCGGTTGGGTCTTCAGACAGCTGTGATGGATAAAAATATCCTTCTTCAGTTTGTCCAAAGAAATGGGCTTGATTGTAAACCCCTCCGGCTTCAATATCATCTGCTGTAATGGAATACTCTACCGTGTAGGTCCAAGTTTCTGCTGGATTCAATACGTCATCCTGGTCACCATTTTCAACCGGAGTTTCCGTAATTGTTCCCCCTAACAGCTCATCGATTAATAATGGATTATAAATATCCTCGGTTCCTTCATTGATAACTTCAAAGGTATAAGTTATGGTTTCGCCAAGTTGAGCAAACCCATCATTATTTTCATCATTAAATACCCCGGTTTTATGTACGGTATAATAGCTATCCAATTCACAATGATCTTGAATGGTATATAAACTTGCTGCAATAGTTGTACGGGTTACATACTGATGTCTGAGGTCAACCGTGTTTGCTTGGTCAGTATGCCATTCTACATTTGAATTAAATTGGCTAGTTTGATTATCATCGGAAAATAGTTCTAATTCGTGCAGGTCTCCATATTCAGTTTTAGCACCAAACAGGCTTATTTCACCGTTTTCATCAACGACAACTCTTAGAAGCGGTTTGGTTTCTGATCCCCACATAGTCCATATATTTGGCACATCTGATCCGTACCGATCGCCATCTTTAAAACGAATGTTTCTATGATTATCTTCGGTACTATGATTTTCAAACTCGATATTTTTACCTTGCCCTGAGTTATCTAATACAATAGATTCACCATTAACAATCAAATCAAACGAGTTGTCTAAGCGATAAATGTCTAAAACAAGTCCACCATTACTACCATCAAAAGTAAAGTTACTTTCTTTATAAGTGTAATTTATACCACTACTTAAAACATCACTTTTACTGTAATAATATTCTAAATTTTCTTTTTCATTGGCTGTAATACAAAGATCACAATCCGGCTCGATCACTTCTGCACTAACTCCTTGTGGAGACTGACAATTGCCACTTCCTATGACGATATTATTATAAATACCACCAGAAGCAGGAATGGTGGCTTGGTTATCTACAACTTCCACGCCTTCAAAAGTACCGCCGTCATAAGCAAAATCATACGTTCCATCCACAAGTCCTGTGGTTTCAATTTCTATCGATCCATTGTCGAGTAATTCTCCATTCTCACAAGTTGGGTTGTTTATGGTTAAGACTGTAATTTCCGGAGCATCCGTTTCATTCAATCCATATCCTCTTCCGGTTATATTGGTAACACCTACTACGTTTTGAGAAAAGATTACGGTATTGTCACTATTTGTATTCCAGTCAATGGTGTTAAACGCATTTCCATTAAATAATTCTAATGGATATAATGGACCATTATCTACTTTACTACCGAACATCGTCACATCTCCGTTGGGAGCAATTCTCACCCGAATTAGGGGTTTTTCTTCTGACCCCTGCATACTCCATATCGTATTTGGAGTAGTATTGGTTTCATATTCATCTCCGTCTTGAAACTTAATGTTGATGGGGCCAGGAGTGCCATCACTTTGAAATTCAATTTCATTGGTCGCTAAATCAACTCCATTAATATTCATATTAAAAGAGTTATTTAACCTCCAGATATCAATCACAAACCCGGCGTTGGCACTGGGTTGTTGTATGGTTTCGGTTATGGTGGTTTCAGTACTATTTTGATAATCCCATTCAAAAGAATTTCCATTAATAGGAACTGAACAAGGGAGCTCCAAAACATCAATCGTTACTGTCGCTGTTTCACAATCGGTTTCGGTATTGTCCGTACAAATTTGGTAAGTGAAAGTATCCTCTCCAACAAATTCATCGGCTGGCCAATAAGTTACTATTCCAGTAGTTGGGTTTACTTCAACCGTTCCATTGGAAGGCCCATCTATAATACTTACAGTAGTTTCCTCCATATCAATGTCGTTTGCAGCCACATCTATACTGACTGGCGTATCTTGATCGGTTTGGGCAACATCGTCTATAGCACCTGTTGAGGCTTCGCAGATTAGTGGGTTGTCGGAGTTGGTGATAACGCCAGACAAAGCACCTGAATTACCTTCTACAGCTAAACCATTGTCAAAGGCGCCAACAGCAGCATATGAGGGGCATTCGTCAAGGTTTTCTATTGGGCTGGCCTCTGTGCCAGAGCCATTAAAATTACTGTAGATTCGAGCTTTCGCTCCAGCAGCACAATCCGATTCGTCAGGGTTTGTAAATTTCACCACATTAATAGGTTCTCCTTCGGAAACATTAAATCGATCAAAAGGTGAAGTTAAAGTAATTTCCCAAACAGCTTCCCCGCAACCATTAGGGTTGGAACCATCTGGGTCTAAATTTGTGGCTGAGAAAACTCCGATTTCATAATCTTGTGAAACATTATATGTTATTGTAGGATCAGTGATCAACACAAAATTTGTCCCTGGTGTTATTCTAGCGTATCCATCATTATCAGGAACAATCTGAAGATAAAAACTTGAAGAATCATTTTCATCAAAAGCTAATTGTATTTTTCCGGTCCAAGGAATTACTTCTTGAGCAATAGCACCAAGACTTGCCAAAAACAAGAGCGAAGCTGTGAAAAATAACTTAAATTTTCTCATAATTAATTTAGTTAGGTAAATTATCGTAAAAATTAGAGTAGGAATTAGAATTAAAACTATTCCCATTGGCATTGATTAATATATTTTGAAATAGAATACCAATATCTGTTCGAATAGCATCAGCTTTCACCTCCGCGTTAAGATTCAAATCATAATTGTTATAATCCATTACTGAGAAAGAATTACTTCCAAAAGAATTATCTGGATGATTTAGAACGAAATCAGAAACTATTGTTTGATCATTGGCATTACCAGTGTATAGTAATCTTCGATCACTATTGGAATTTCCACCCCACAACATTTGATATCCATTACGAGTGAAGGCAGGAGCTTCACTTCTATCAGCTCTATCATACAAATCTTGTGTTCTAAAGTCAAAGTTAACAGGTTGGGTCATATCTAAAACATCTTGAGACATTACGCCTAAATGGTTTCTGTGTCTGACGGCAAGATAGTAATTTCCTGAGTAAAATTCGAATTTAACACATGACTCTCCATCTATATCTACGATATCACCATCTCTTTGTACTAAAGCTGCTCTTTTGGCAATAATTATCGAAGGGTCGTTAGCATCTCTTAATTCTAATAAAACCCAATCTACAATTGAGTTTTCTCCTTTATCGTCAAATACTGAAGGGTCGGTTACTTCTTCACCTCCTTCATATCCATATATGTCTTCGTAAGGCTGGATGAGGGGCAACAAGCCTTCGTTGCGAATATCATCTCTCATTATACTATCAGACACATAAACCCCACTATCTATAACATCTATCAAGGCACCTTGTAACAAAACCTTTGCAGTTACGCAAATTTCAGGAATATCCTCAGTGCAGCGATTCACACCATATAATTGCACCGGAGGAAAAACAGAAGCTTCGACTAAAGTTTTAATACCGACACTGATTCTGTCGTATTCCGCTCCGGGTTTAAAGGGTAACTCTACCATTTGATTATTGTTGATTAAATTCAAGACATTGACGCCATTGACGATTCCATTTTGAAAATCTAATTGCGCCACTTCATCTTCGCCTAAGTAAGCTTTGATTTCCAAACCGCCCAATAAGTCTAAATCGACTGCTCCGCCTTGTGTTTTAAATTTGATCAGCGAAACGTCTTCTGCATCGGAAACCGTATTAAAGAAAATCCACTGTTTGGTGGATGCACCTATTCCCAAGGTTCCGTTGCTGATTTCTGAATAATGTTGGGTGTTATCATCCAAGGCATATTCCATATCAGTTACGCCGGCTTCTCCTAAGTCATTTACCCCCAAGCTAATACCGCTGTATTCATAAGAAGTTGCAAAAGCATCCAAGCAACTATCTTCACTGAATTCTGTACACATTCCATATACATTCATCGTATTGGGTTGTGCCAATAGACCTAAAGCGCTATCGGTTTTATCCGTAATCTTAACGGTATTGTATTCTTCATCAGGAGTTACGGCGATATAATACCTTCCGGCAGCATCTTGCACAATGCGTATTTGGTCGTTTCCACCGGCATTGGCATCTTTACTGGAACCGCTTAAGATGGTATTGGTGTTGTTTTTAACATCAACTTCAAAATAATGATCTCCCAATAATAAACCATCTAATAGTCCAGATACAATATTTCCAAGGCTACCGCTGACCAGTGCATCCAAAATATTTTCATCAAAATCGATGCGGATGTATGAGGTAGTGCCGGGTTGTTTTGGGGTGTCGTACTTCATTTCAACAAATCCTTCAAACTGATTAATACCCAATAAAGAACCGGCTCCTGATTTTAAAGTAGCAAAGCTGTCAAAATCATCATCGAATAGATTTTGAACACCATCGGCATTTTCCGCATCGACTAATTCTGTTGCACAAGTCGGATCGGCAAAAGGTGATTCAGCTATGGTCGGCTGACAGATGTTACCATAACGCGATACTTCATAAATCCGTAAAGGTTCTGTAGCCACGTTTAGTTGTACTAGAGACTCTGCTCCGATATTTACGCGGTCGAAGGTTCCTTCCGGTTCAAAGTCTAAAGTTACCGTTCCACCGGAATTGAATAAGGCTAAGAGGTCTAAGTTGTTCAGTAATCCGTCCTCTAAATTATAATCCGGTCCGACTTGCGTAGATCCGTTATAGAACTTAATTTTATAAGCTCCCAAAAGATCTAAACTTAAAGCAGAAGAAGGCTCTACCATCAATCTAATTTTGACATGGTCTTCGGCTTCGGAAGGCTGATTAAAATATACGGTTTGATAAACCGATGCTGCTAATCCAGCTATCCCTAAGTTAACCGTAGAATATTCAGATGAATTTTCACTGATTGCTTTATAGGGATCTGTAACGCCTACATTAGAAAGTTGTCCTAACGACAGATTAGCCCCTGATCCGTAATAAGAAGTGAAGTTAGGTGGGAAACAAGGGTCTTCTCCGGTTTCAAAACAAGCATTATAGATATCCAAAGAAGCTTTTTTTCCGGTAGGCAAAACCGCCGTAACGTGATTGGTAATGCGAAGACTGTTGTAATCGGAGGAAGGGGTTATGGCCAAATAATATCGTCCGATGTTGTCTTCTACTACCGTTACCTTCCCATCGGCCGTTCCTTCAAAAGCATCTGAACTGTTTTCATTTAAAACCACGCCATTGTTATTCAGTGCTTCCACTTGGATATATTGATTGCCGAGCAACAAATCATTTCCTAAATCTGAAATTAGTTTTCCGAGACTACCGCCTAACAACCGGTCTAATACATCTTCATCATAGCCAATGCGGACATAGGTGGTTCGATCAGCTGAAACAGTTTGTCCTAAATCCATTTCTAAAAAACCTGCAGTGGGGCCTCCTATTAAAAGATTTCCAGAATCTGCATAAAGTGTAGCATAAGATTCATTATTGCCATCGACCGCTTGATAAGCAAAATCTACATTGTCAAAATCAATTAACGCACTTGCGCAAGAAGGGTTGTCAAAGGGGTTTTCCGTAGGCTCGGGAACTTGGGCAATCTCGGGGTTAGGGCAAGTTATGTTATCGTCATAAACTTGTACATCGTAAATCTTTACGCCATCGCCCAGTAGGCTTAGTCCAATAGGAGAATTCAATTTCACTTGTGCTTTTTGAAATTTTCTACCCGGAGCAAAAGTGAGGGTTGCAGGATCTCCGCTATCCAACAAATTTAAAATATCGGTATTGTTCAATATACTGCTTTGAAGTGACTGTTTGTAAACAACATTATCTTCAGCATCGTATAAAATGAATTCTATGGCGCCTAATAAATCAGTGTTGATCAGCCCGCCAGATCCCAAAGCTAATTTTAAGTTAAGCGTAGCGGTTGTTGAAGATGTTGAAGAAAAATAGAAGTATTGTGATAATGAATTTGCTGCGTTCAAACCTAAAACAGAAGAAGATTTTAAGCGAGAAAAGCTGTTTTCATCCTCGTCAATGGCATTGCTAAGGTTTTGGTTGTTTAAATCTCCCACTTCGAGATCAATTCCGCCACTGCCGTCAAAAGAAGTAGCGAACGGGCGACCGCAATCTTCTGCACTGGTCTCGTCATAATAAAAGGCATTGTAAACATCTAACTGCACTTCATTGCCCAGTCCTAAAAGAGAACCAATATCATTGGTGATTCGAATTCTGTCGTAATCGTTATCCGGACGCATGGCTAAATATAAATGGCCGTCACCACTTTCTACAAGTTTTACTCGGTCTGTACCAAAGTTTTGGGTACTTGATCGGGATAATACAGAAGTACTTCCCATACGCGCATCAAATGTCAATTCTTGATTTCCAATTAATACAACGCCTAATACATCACTTAAAACATCACCTAAACTTCCTCCTAAAAGCGCTTTTAAAATACCGGTATCGGAGTTGATTCGCACATAAGACCACGTATCCGCTTCTAAGGCCTGTGCGAATTTTAATTCAATAACTCCTTTATAGCTTCCCAATCCAGCAAGCAGACCGGGAGAAGCCAATAAACGGGCATATTGGTCGTCTTCAGTTAAGGCATTGTTTGGGTTTTGAACTGTGGCTTCATAACAAGGACTTGTGCCTAAAAAGCCACAGCCTAATAAAGAAATCATTTTATCGTCACCACTGGTATAGGTCACTTCATCTGCCAATATTTTTGTTTGTGCCGTTAGCACAGTTGTGCTGAGGCTTACCATCAAAAAGGCAAGAGCCAGCGTTTTGAAAACAGCAGATACTTTGATTGGATAGTTTTTTAATTTCATAATAAAAATTTTAAAAGCGTTTTGTTAAGGGAGTAAAAACTAAGTTATAATGTAAACCTATAAATTGTATAAGCTTTCAGTTATGCCAGATGCCTATGGTGGTCAAATTATATTCCGAGGGAATTCGTGGTATAACCTACGAATTAATTTTACGGATTATTCATCGCCTTGATATTAATCCTGAAGAATGGATTTTTTTGAAAGTATTTTTTATCATAGACTGAGATTTAAAATTAAACCTGTTTTGAGATTTGTTTACAGACAGGTATTAGCTAAAAAGTTGTTTTTTAATTAAAATCAACCTAACTCTCCTTGCATTTAACAACAAATATATTCAATTTGTGATTGAATCCAAGTATAAAATATAATATTTTGTGTTTTATGGTGTTTTGAATTAATGTTGTCTCAATAGGGTTTTACGCCCATTTTTTGTTAAATCTCTTTGGTTTTGCTTTTAAATTAGGTTCTTAGATGACCGATGTCCAGCCCTTCCAAGGGAAAGGAGGCTACTTGATACCCTGTTTTTGATTTTTTCCGTGATGACTGGTTAGTTTCGGGTTTTCAATTCGTAACCCGTAACCTGCCAACCCGCCAACCCATTACGGGTTTCGGGTTTTTAATTCGTAACTCGATAACTCGCTAACCCGTAACCTGTCAACTCATTTAATCTTCTCTCATTTAAGGGGGATCGAGAGGGGTAAAAAAATGATTAGGAGCTTAGCAGTTAAGAGAAGCTGACTTGTGTTGCGTTGAACCCCCCAACCCC
>DATGSA010000044.1:0-2202 GCA_035303085.1 Flavobacteriaceae bacterium | reverse complement strand
AATTTATGAATATTCATCGGAGCGATGTTTTTGGGGACTTCTTTATCGTATAATTTAAAAAATCGTTCACTCATCGCTTCATCCATTTTTTCATTGGCTTGATGAAGAAAGAGTTTTTTAAGATCTTCGATTGACTTTCCACTTTTGTCAAGGCAGGATTTCATCGCATCGGGAACTCTGGTCAAGGCGAAATTATAAATTTTTCGTCCGGCCATTTTTACGTATTGTGTTTTGGATAAAGCTTCTTCTTTATGTTCAGAAACTTCATAATTCAAATATGGCGCTTCAGTATAGGTATATGAGGCAGATTCATGAGCCAATATCCCACCGGGTTGTTCTGATTCTTCAATAACTGTAGCTCCGGCACCATCGGCAAAAATCATACTGTCTCGGTCATGTTTATCTACCACACGAGAAAGGGTTTCTGCTCCGATAACTAAGCATTTTTTAGCCATTCCGGCTTTGATAAAAGCTTGAGCCTGAATAACTCCTTCTAACCATCCCGGACATCCAAAGATGACGTCATAAGTAACACAAGAAGGGGTTTTTATCTTCAGATTGTGTTTTACCCGAGCTGCGAGACTAGGCACTTGATCAGTTTGAATGGAGCCTTTTCGGATGTCACCAAAATTCTGACCTACAATTATGTAATCCAGTTCTTCCGGATCTATTCCGGCATCTTTTATAGCACGCTCGGCCGCAATACTGGCAATATCAGATGCCACTTGATCTTCTCTGGCATAGCGACGTTCTTCGATGCCGGTTATTTTTCTTAGTTTATCAACTACAACCTCATTGGGTTGGTCAATTAAAGTTCCCTTTTTATCGACAAATACATTATCAAGGAAATCTGTATTCTTCTTGATGATTTCAGGAATATAGCTTCCAACACCGGTAATGACAATTGACATAGGTTTAAATTCTTGCTTAATTAGGGTTCAAGTTATGAATTATAAGATTACAAACTTGATTTTCCTGCACGTTTTTTAAAATGTTTAATAAAATTAACAAAAGTGGAAGTCTGAAATTAAACCTCTACTTTATCCTTATATTCTTCAATCGGTGGACAAGTACACATCAAATTTCGATCTCCATAAGCGTCATCGACTCTTCTAACCGATGGCCAAAATTTGTTTTCTCCGACGAAATCCAAGGGGAATGCTGCTTTTTGTCGTGAATATGGAAAATCCCACTGATCTGCAGTCAGCATTTCCACCGTGTGTGGAGCGTTTCTCAACACATTGTTTTCATCTTCCCCGGAAAGTTCATCAATTTCTTTTCTAATCGAAATCATCGCTTCGCAGAATCGATCTAACTCAGCTTTGCTTTCACTCTCTGTCGGTTCGATCATCAATGTTCCGGCAACAGGGAAGGAAACAGTTGGTGCATGGAATCCATAATCCATTAAGCGCTTGGCTATATCCATAACCTCGATGCCTTTTTCTTTAAATTCACGGCAATCTACAATCATTTCGTGAGCTGCTCTACCAGCTTCTCCGGAGTATAAGATGCTGTAATGTTCATCCAATTTTCCTTTGATGTAATTTGTATTTAGAATTGCATATTCGGTAGCTTGACACAGGCCTTCTTTTCCTAACATTGTTATATATCCATAAGATATCAAGCAGACTAAAGCAGAACCATAAGGTGCGGCAGAAATTGAATCAAGACTGTTTTCTCCTCCGGTTTTTACGATGGGATTGGAAGGTAAAAACTGTTTGAGATGTTCTGCAACACAAATAGGACCTACTCCCGGACCTCCTCCGCCATGTGGAATTGCAAATGTTTTGTGTAAGTTAAGATGACAAACATCTGCGCCTATTTTACCCGGATTAGAATATCCTACTTTCGCGTTTAGGTTAGCACCATCAAGGTAAACCTGTCCGCCGTTATCGTGAACGATTTTGGTGATTTCTCGAATTGCAGATTCAAAAACACCGTGGGTCGATGGATAAGTTACCATGATAGCAGCAAGATTGTCTTTGTGCTTTTCAGCTTTTTCCCGTAAATCTTCTACATCGATATTTCCATTTTCGGATGACTTAACCACGACAACTTTCATTCCTGCCATAGAAGCACTGGCGGGATTAGTACCGTGTGCAGAAGAAGGGATTAAGCAAATATCTCTATGTTTTTCTCCTCTGGATGCGTGATAAGCGCGAATGGTCATCAACCCTGCAAACTCTCCTTGAGCACCTGAAT
>DATGSA010000043.1:0-4370 GCA_035303085.1 Flavobacteriaceae bacterium | reverse complement strand
TTGAATTAGGAGGTTACTTTGTTCCTCGATTATGATTGTTTGAAGAAGCAACATAACAGTTACAACCACCCCTGAAATAACTAAACCTTCGGTTTATTTATTTCGTCCCCTCCTTTTTTAAGGAGGGGAGCTTGTTTTTGGGTTTAAATAGCTGTAAATCAGGGGTAAACTCTTCATTTTATTATGTTTTATTTATTTTTGATTTTCTTAGAAAGGAGTTTGTCTATCACTATTAAGCTTCTATAAAAAAGCAAACAAAAGCTCTTTTCCTTTTCAAGGAAAGGACAGCTTGATAATCAAACTTGTTTGATTGTCAAGCAGGTAAGGTTTTTGTTGTTTTGAAGTAGGAAATTTTTACTGAAAGAAACACCACCTTCAAACCTGAAAACCCGCGTGAGCGATTGATGCGGCATCCTTTTTTTGTTGTAGAAAGCTTTTTATGGAAGGGAGGGTTGGTTTTTGAGGTTGGGTTTTTTAAAGAGGTAAAGTTGACAAAAAAAGATATAGCGGAAAGCGCGACCCCGGATTTTGGAGTGGGGAATTAATTTTTGGGCAAAGCGTTATTTTGATGCGGGGATTATCGGCTTATAGAAAAACCGGGGGCACGCCCAAATCCTTATCATTAAAAAAAGCTGCCTCCGTAATATGAAGACAGCTTGTTTTTTAAGATAAATCTGTACAGCTATAAAGATGATTTTATTTAATCATATCAAAACTGCGCTTGACAAACTTGGTCAGATCTTCTCCTTTTAAAAGGTTGTGTGACAAGCGTGCCAAATCCATTCCTTGGTTGATCAAACGCGTACGTTTTTTCTCGGTTTTCGCGTCTAAGATGGTTTGCACCAAATCGCTATTGGTGTTGACTACCACGTTATACATTTCCGGCATATTGGACATTCCCATAAATCCACCGCCGCCACCTGTGGCTTGCATCTCCTTCATTCGGCGCATAAACTCGGGTTGGGTGATGATTAGTGGAGCTGCTTGACTGTCCATATCTTGCAATTGAACGGTATAGCTCTCCTTGGGTACCACGCGTTCAAACTCTTCTTTTATCTCTTCTTTTTGTTCTTCGGTGAGTTTGGCAACTTGCTCTTCTTCTTTATTGATCAAGTTGTCGATATGATCACTATCCACTCGAGCAAAAGTAATGTTTTCCTTTTCAGCTTCTAACTTTTGAATCAAGTGCGGAACTAAAGGAGAATCCAACAACAATACTTCATAGCCTTTGTCTTTGGCAGCTTGGATGTAAGGGTGCTGTTTTTCTTTATCGGAAGCATATAATACCACTAACTTATCGTCTTTATCTTTTTGATTTTTCTCGATTTTTTCTTGCAATTCCTCAAAAGTGAAAAATTTATCTTCTACCGTCGGGTAAAGGGCGAATTTTTCTACTCTCTCAAAGAATTTATCATCGGTGAGCATTCCGTATTCCAAGACAACTTTGATGTCATTCCATTTCGCTTCAAAATCTTCCCGATCATCTTTATACATTTTTCGCATCTGATCGGCTACCTTTCTACTGATGTAATTGGCGATTTTTTTAACCGCACCGTCAGCTTGCAAGTATGAACGAGAAACGTTGAGCGGGATATCCGGAGAATCGATCACTCCTTTGAGCATGGCCAAGAACTCAGGAACAATTCCCTCTACATTATCCGTTACGAAAACTTGGTTTTGATAGAGTTGAATCTTGTCTTTCTGTAGGGTCATATCATTTGACAATCTTGGGAAGTACAAAATTCCTGTCAAATGGAAAGGATAATCTACATTCAAATGAATGTGGAAAAGCGGATCTTCAAATTGCGTCGGATAAAGTTCGCGATAGAATTCTTTGTAATCCTCATCTTCTAACTCGGTGGGTTGTTTGGTCCAAGCCGGATTAGGATTGTTGATGATATCGTCAACCACTACTGTTTTTGCTTCTTCGTCTTCCGGAGCATCCTCAGCTTTAGGCAAGGTTTTTTCCTTGGTTCCAAATTTAATCGGAATAGGCATAAACTTGTTGTACTTGGTCAACAATTCACGGATGCGTGCTTCTTTTAAGAACTCTTCATTTTCTTCGTTGATGTGAAGAATGATTTCTGTTCCGTGTTCTTTTTTATCGCCTTCAGTTAGCGTAAACTCGACGGTACCTTTACAGGTCCAGTGCGCTGCAGGTTCATCTTTATAGGATTTGGAGAGGATTTCCACTTTATCGGCTACCATAAAGGCAGAATAGAATCCCAATCCGAAATGTCCGATGATTCCACTGTCCTCGGCATCTTCTTTATATTTTTCTAAAAATTCGTTGGCTCCTGAAAAAGCAACTTCATTGATATATTTTTCAACCTCTTCTTGGGTCATCCCGATTCCTTGGTCGATAATGTGAAGGGTTTTGTCCTCTTCATTGATCTTAACTTCAATTTGCGGATTTCCATATTCTACTTTTGCTTCTCCAAGATTGGTCAAATGCTTGAGCTTTAGCGTTGCATCGGTAGCATTTGAAATCAATTCTCTTAAAAAAATCTCGTGATCACTGTAAAGAAACTTCTTTATTAAGGGAAAGATGTTATCTACAGATACATTAAGTTTTCCTGTTGCCATTTGTATTTATGTTTAAAATTCTTTGATTGTTCGGTGGGTATAGGTCAAATAAAGTACCAATTATTTTGAAGTGACAATGTGGCAGAGAGTTTTGTAGTTTGGTAGTATTGTAGTATTGTAGTGTTGTAGTTGGGTAGTTAATTCGGGTGGTAGGTTGTAGATTTGAGATTGGGGATTGGGGATTGGAGATTGGGGATTGGAGATTGGGGATTGGAGATTTGAGCTTCCCTAAATAGCGTTGACCGTTTTGGATTTCGTGTTTTCAATTCGTTTTTGCCTCGCACCCAGTACCCCGCATCTCGCAACTCGTAATTCACCAAGCCGTAACTCGTTAAAGTTAACTCCGTTCGAGTTTCACGCAGAGCGCGCGGAGATTTTACGCGGAGAAACGCAGAGGACTTTTCCCATAGAATAATAGAAGTATATTTAAAGGATGATTATTTGATTTAAAACCATTAACTCGTCAACCCTCAACCCGTTAACTCCACTTCAAATCATATTTCTCCAGTTCTTTATCCAATTTATCTAAAGAAAGCGGATCGAGCAGTTGGGTGTTGATGACGATTTCTTTTCCTTCATACCTGAATTTGTAATCGCCTCCGAATTTTCTTGCGGATTCAATTTCGTTGAGATTTATTGTTTTGGTTTTTAAATTGGAATGTACTTTTAATACGTTGTTTTCAAAATGAAGGTAAGGTTTGTTTTTTGTGTAGAAATACATTCCTAAATAGATTAATCCGATGACTAAATAGCCGTATTGTGTCCAGTGAATACTTTCATTTGCGGTCACGGCCAAAATCCCGAGTACGATAAATGCGAGTCCGATGATTAAGTGGAAAGTCAGCCACTTTTTCTTGATGTAGATTTTCATTTTTTAAAAGTCTTTGCAACAAAGATAAGCATCCTACCGGTTTAGTATAATAAGAATTCAATATTCTAATGGAGTAAAAGAGCGCCTATTTTAATTTTTACTATTTATAGCATCCTCAAGTTGGATATTGAATAGTGAGTATTGATTATTGGATATTGAGTATTGATTATTGGATATTGAGTATTGGATATTTGAGCTTCCCTAAATAGCGTTGACCGTTTTGATTATTGGATATTGGATATTGGATATTTGAGCTTCCCCTAAATAGATCAACTCGTCAACCCGTAATCCGTTAGCTTGCCAACCCGCAACTCAATTCCCCCACATCCGTTTCCACAAGTCCGCCAGAAGTTTTTTAGCATCGCCGCGGTCTTTGGGTTCTTCGGTGACTTTTATGCCATCTTCGGTTTTTTCGATAATATAACTGAACGCATATTTTTCGGTATTGGGGTTTACACTTAACAATCCAAAACGTAAATCGTTGAAGAGCAATTGCCCGTCTCGTTTGGAAATCGTGTACCAATTTTCCGAGATTTTAATCAACCGTTGGATTTTATCTTCGTTTGCCAAATCGCCCAAATCTTCATGATTTTTGGGATGGGAATGAAACTCAATCGGTTTGGTGTCGAAGAATGAATAATTTCCGATTAAAAAGGAATCTTCGGTTTCGACATTGGCCACCCACATTACCGTGTTAAACGGCGTGGGTTTGTTTTGTAAACCGATGTATTCGATGTTTTGTTCTTGAAGTGCATCTTTGAAAATATGATAACTGACTCCTTTCAAAACAAGCGTCAGTGCCATATAGGAACTGCTGATGATCAATCCCAGGTTATTATATTTTCGTCTTTTCGGACTTTCTTTGCGCTGGAACATCGCCATAATCAGGAAGGTCATAAACGGTACCGTATAG
>DATGSA010000042.1:0-7307 GCA_035303085.1 Flavobacteriaceae bacterium | reverse complement strand
AGACAAACTCCTTTCTAAGAAAATAAAAATAAATAAAACATAATAAAATGAAGAGTTTCCCTTGACTTACAGCCATTTAAACCCAAAAACAAAGCTCCCCTCCTTAAAAAAGGAGGGGACGAAATAAATAATCCGCAGGTTTAGTTATTTCAGGGGTGGTTGTAACTGTTATGTTGCTTTCATGATACTAACATAATCAAGGAGCAAAGCAAGCTTCTGTTTCAAAACAGCAGGAACCTTACCTGCTTGACAATCAAACAAGTTTGATTATCAAGCTGTCCTTTCCTTGAAAAGGAAGGAGTTTTTTTGTCGGTCTTGTATTTTTATTCTTTTTTGGAGAATCTCATCATAATCCTTTAAATTGATAGTAGAACCAAAAAATATCAATTACTTTTGGTTTATAAATTGGACTGATAAAAAATGAAAAAAGAAGTCGACAACGCATTGAAAATTCTACAGGAAGGAGGTCTTCTGCTCTATCCGACGGATACTGTTTGGGGAATTGGTTGCGATGCGACAAACCCTCAAGCGGTGAAGAATCTTTACGCCTTAAAAAAACGCGATGAATCCAAAGCGATGGTTTGCTTGGTTTCGGATTTTGAAATGGTCAAGCAATACGTCGGAGAAACTCCAGAAAACATACAAGACGTACTAAAAAAACAACATCGTCCTACCACCGTTATTTATAATAATCCGAAAAATGTAGCTAAAAATTTATTGGCAAATAATGATACGGTGGCGATTAGAATTTGCGACAGCACATTTTGTAGAAAACTTATCAAAGCCTTCGGGAAGCCCATTGTTTCTACCTCTGCGAACATCAGTGGCGAAAATTCTCCTAAAACTTTTAGTCAAATCACTGAGGAAATTAAAAAAGGCGTAGATTATGTTGTAAATTTGCAGCTGGAAGCTGTTAATATAAAACCTTCTATGATAATCAAACCGGAAATAAACGGCGAGATAAAAATTATAAGAGCATAACCAAGTAAAGTATTAATGAATAACCATAAACTTGTTTTGACAAAAGAAAGAGTTTATCCCGAGGCCCTCTCCCATAAAATTTTTGAATATATCACTAAAGCTGCAGATAATTTAGCTATAGAAACTTATGCTGTAGGTGGGTTTGTGAGAGATTTTTTTCTACACAGACCTACAAATGATATAGATATTGTTGCTGTGGGTAATGGAATTGAATTGGCTAAAGAAGTTTCTAGATTACTTCCCGAAAACCCGGATGTACAGGTTTTTAAAAATTATGGCACAGCGATGATCAGAGCATTTGATTTGGAAGTTGAATTTGTCGGTGCCCGGAAAGAATCTTATTCCCATCACAGTAGAAAACCCGCTGTTAAACCCGGCACATTAGAAGACGATCAAAACCGACGCGATTTTACAATCAATGCCTTGGCACTTCAAGTCAATAAAGCTCATTTTGGAGAGCTCATCGATCCATTTGGTGGAATTGAACATTTAGAAAAAGGTTTACTGAAAACTCCACTCCAACCGGAAGAAACCTACTCTGACGATCCTTTGCGGATGATGAGAGCGATTCGCTTTGCGACGCAATTGAATTTTAAGATTGAAAGAGAATCACTGAAAGCCATCACCGAAAATGCAAAAAGAATTCAGATTATTTCTGAAGAACGCATCGTTGATGAACTTCATAAAATTATTTTAGCTAAAAAACCTTCTAAGGGATTCGCGCTTTTACGAAAGACAAAACTTCTCCCTTTTATCCTTCCTGAACTTTCTGATTTAGAAGGCGTTGAAGAAGTTGAAGGTCAGCGACACAAGGATAATTTCTGGCATACTTTGGAGGTTTTAGACAATATTTCTCGGCATACCGATAACCTTTGGTTGCGTTGGGCTGCGTTATTACACGATATTGGAAAAGCACCTACCAAGCGTTTTGATAAAAAAATAGGTTGGACTTTTCACGGACATGAGTTCATAGGCGCAAAAATGGTTTACAAACTATTCAAGCGGTTGAAAATGCCCCTTAATTGGAAAATGAAATATGTCCAGAAATTGGTTTACATGAGCTCACGCCCGATAGTCATTGCCGAAGAAAATGTAACCGATTCGGCTGTCAGACGATTGATTTATGATGCAGGAGATGATATTGAGGATTTGATGACTTTATGTGAAGCAGATATCACCACTAAAAACCCTCGACGGTTTAAAAAATACCACAACAACTTTAAAATTGTTCGGAAAAAGATTGTCGAAGTAGAAGAAAGAGACCAATTAAGGAATTTTCAACCGCCGATTTCCGGAGAAGAAATCATGACTGCTTTTAATCTGAAACCCTCTCGAGAAGTAGGTGCTATTAAAAACGCGATAAAAGAAGCTATTTTACAGGGGAAAATTCCAAATGAATATGAGGCTGCTCGGGATTTTATGATAAAAAAAGGAACAGAAATGGGGCTTGAAATTCAAAATGAGGCTTAAAAGAAAAATCTTGTCTTAAAAACTGCACGATACTTTTATAAAAACCATAATTTTGTAGTGGATAGCGTTTAAGAATTATAACCTTAAGATAAGAATCGTTGTTATACCAAAAATAAAAACTGATAATGATTTATAGATTTAGAATAGTACTGGATGTTTTAGATGATGTATTCAGAGATATAGAGATCAAAGCTGACGATACTTTAGAAGATTTGCACAATTCCATAGTTCAAGCTTTTGGGTTTGAAGGCAGCGAAATGGCTTCCTTTTATTTAAGCGATGACGAATGGAATCAAGGGGAAGAAATTATGCTTTTTAATATGGGAGGAGATCCAAAATCTATGCGATTAATGGAAGAAACCGCTATCGACTCAGTCTTCTCTAAAGAAAGCACCAAAATGATTTATGTGTATGATTTCTTGAATATGTGGACCTTCTACGTAGAACTTGCAGATATTGTCGAAGAAGAAGCCGGAAGATCTTATCCTAACCTGATGTTTTCTCAAGGAGTTTTACCGGAAGCTCCTCCGGAAAAAAATTTTGAAAGTGATATTATCGATGATTTAGATGAAGAGGGTTTTAACGAAGATGGACTTGGAGATAATTATATAGACTTGGATGGTTTAGATGATTTGGATTCAGGAAAGTGGAATTAAATTCACATTTACACAATACCCTAATCACTAACTATTTGAGCAGGAGGTTTATAAATCTCAAAATCTAATATATCCACAATTCAAACATAATTTCATTCTTTATTGGCTAACATCCTGGAACTAACTTTTAATCTACTAGATAACTTTATTTGGTTTTATTTGAAAAATTCCTTCTTCGATTATTGGGTTAAGCATTCTTGTCCTATTATTTTCATACGGTATTAGCGATAGATTATTTGTTCAATATTCTTTTCAATCTTTGTGGATTTTGTCGGCTGTCCCAAATTGCAAGAATAACAAACGATATTCTTGGTCAACCTCATAAATTAGATAGTCTCTTGCGATTTTAATTCGAGTATTTTTGTCATCTGTTTGCTTTCCAATTTCCGGATATTTCGATATCAATCTTGCGGCTTCTTTGAAAAGATTGTTTAGTTTTTTGCTGTAAATGTTGGATTTATTTCTCTTATTCCAGTATTTAAGAATTTCCTTTCTGTCGGTTTGTGCTCTTCTTGGCCAAATTATTTGTTTAACCATTCGTCAATCTCATGGTTTGCTTCTTCATTTGTCAAGTAGTTGCCATTTTCAATTTGTTTCCGTGCTTCGGTAATCGCAGAGTTTTGTTCAGCATTGAGTTTGTAAGTTTCTTGAATTGCATTTTAAGGTATTAGGAAACGATAAAACTCCTCAAGCAAATCTTTATTTTTGGATAAGTTTATTTGGTTAATCAATTTCCTTTTTATTTCTATTGTTTTCATAGCACGAATATTTCTATCAAAATAATATTTTTTTGCCAAACTGATACAGTCTATTCAATTTTTTGCAATTAATGAATTTTGGCAGAACGCTTTTAGACTACTACTAACTTGCTGATAATCAGCATATGGCAAGTTACAAGTTTTTAAACTTCAATTCATTCAACAACGAAAAATCTCATTTGAAAACCCAAAAATACTTTAATCCTTCCTTCCTTCTTTTCTAAAATCCTCTAGTGTTTTATGAAAGTCTTCTTGCTTGGGTCGGTTTTTGGGAACTTCTCTCAAGGGCTCAACTTCTTCTAATCCTCCTTCAAATGAATCGGCCGGTAATCTTTGATAAAGTCTGGTTCCGGCGGTTTTCCATGCCAACATTTCATCGGAAACTTGTTTGATTACTTTTGCCGGACTTCCCACTACCAAACTCCTTGGAGGAATTTGCATATTGGTTTTTACAAAAGCCATCGCGCCGACAATCGATTCTTTTCCGACATAAGCATCATCCATAATCACGGAATTCATTCCTACCATCGCATTTTCTCCAATATTGGCTCCGTGGACAATTGCGCCGTGGCCGATGTGTGCACTTTCTTCAAAAGTGACGCTTTTTCCGGGGAATACATGAACGGTGCAGTTCTCTTGAATATTTACACCGTCTTTGAGCACGATTTCTCCCCAATCTCCGCGAACCGCAGCTCCGGGACCGATATAACAGTTTTTGCCGATAATGACATTGCCAATAACTGATGCTAAAGGATGTACGAAACTACTTTCATGAACCACCGGTATAAATTCTCCAAATTTGTAAATCATTAGCTTAGTTTTTAGAGGAATATTTGTCTCGTTTGTTTTAAAAGTTTGATTTTAATTGAAGTGAAGGCGAAGTTTCTGGTTTCACTCCGCCTTGTTATAATGCTTACTTGTAATCTTTTAATTTTTCTTTGGTAAATTCGCTCAATACTAATTTTCCACTAATATCGGCGCGTTCGTGAAGCAATTTATCCCAATCTTCAGTTCCTTTCCAATACATTTTTTTCATTTCCGCCATCGCAACGGGATTGAACGTACACAACTCTTCTGTTAATTCCTGAACCGCTTTGTCCATTTCTTCGGTAGAATCAAATACTTCGGTATATAATCCTTTTTCTCTCGCCCACTCCGGGTCGTAGAATTTATTGGCATTGATAGAAATATGGGAGAATCCACTAACGCCAATTTTACGTTGCACTGCCGGACCAACCGTAAAAGGACCAATTCCCAAGTTCAACTCGCTCAATTTAATCGATGCATATTTTGTGGCCATGCAGTAATCTACTGAAGAAGCTAATCCTACACCTCCACCAACTGCTTTTCCTTGTACACGTCCGATGATAAATTTCGGACATTTTCTCATCGCGTTGATTACATTGGCAAAACCTAAGAAAAATTGCAATCCTTCTTCACGGGTTTCGATTGAAATCAGTTCTTGAAAATTTGCTCCGGCACAAAAAGTACGGTCTCCTCCACTTTTAAGGATTACGACTTTCACCTCATCATTTTCGCCCATTTCAGTAATCGTGTCAGCCAATTTGGCCAAAATATTTCCGGGCATGGAATTGTGTTCCGGCGTAGAAAATTCTACCGTTGCAATTCCGTTTTCGATATCGTGTTTTACGTAAGCTTGTTCTATATCTGACATATATTGTTGTTAAGATTTTAATTTTGAAAAAAGACTGGCATTAGAAGTCTTTCTAAACCTCCAATGCCGTCTTAGTTTTATTATTCTTCAAGTGAAATAATTATTAGTCTAAAAGTCCGAATTGCTCGAAGTGATGGTTCAAGTGTTTACGGTCTAACAGTTGCCATTCAAATTTAGACAACGCTCCAAAAACAGCATGTTTGGTTTTTGCATCAGGATGTTTTACAAAATAGTTTTCATGCGCTTTTCTTGCTTCTTTCATTTTTTCTATGGCAGTTTCTAAATCTTCGTGCTTTAACGCCGGAAGTTTTCCGCCTTCGTAAATCGGTAGATCAAAATTCTTCGGCATCGGCTCGTAATTCCATAAAGTAGATTGCACTTCGGGCAATTTATCATCAGGAGTAACAACTTCAAAATCGGGATTTTTTTCAATACTTAATTGGTAAAGATGCTCCAAGTGTTCTATCATTTGTTGAGCGGTCATCGCACCCCATTTTGGTTTAGAATCTGCTTTTAATTTGGAAAGCGCTTTTTCGAAATTCTCATCGGTCATTTCGACAAACTCCGTTTGTTTTTTCTCCACCATCGTCAAGATTGTTGCCACACCGACCAACGCTTCTTTTTCCTCCAATTCATCTTCCGGAATTAAACCTTTGGTTATTCTGGTATCAAATATTTCTACATACCACTTCACAATTCCGCTTGGCAGTACTTTACCTTTTTGCTCTCTGTCGATTTTCTCTTTACAAGTCAATCTAACATGCAAGGTATCGCCATCATAAATCGGTCTGATAAATCTGATGTCTTCCAAACCATAATTTGCGGCTACCGGTCCTTTATTGGGATAGACGAAAAGTCCTGCGGCCATCGAGATAATGAAATATCCATGTGCGGTTCTTTGTTCAAAAATAGATCCGTCTAAAGCCGTTTCATCGGTGTGGGCATAAAAATGATCCCAAGTAAGATTACCGAACTCGACAATATCTGTTTCGCTGATGGTTCGGCTATGTGTTTTGATAGACATTCCGGGTTCGATATCTTCCCAGTGATAAGAAAATGGATGTTTCTCTGCTTCTTTATAATCTGCATTGGGTTGATAGATTCCGGTGATTTCAGTCAGTGTAGTTGGAGAACCTTGAATAGCACAACGTTGCATATAATGACGAATTCCTCTTAATCCTCCCATTTCTTCTCCACCACCGGCTCTTCCCGGACCTCCGTGGATTAAAGTTGGTAAAGGTGCACCGTGTCCGGTACTTTGTTTGGCACTTTCACGATTTATAGCAAGAATTCTTCCGTGATGTGTTGCGGCCTTAATCGTATAGTCTTTTGCTATTTTATTATCATTGGTGAAAATAGAACTCACCAAAGAACCTTTTCCTAATTTGGAAATTTCAATAGCTTCCTCTAAACTGCTGTAAGGCATTAAAGTACTCACCGGTCCGAAAGCTTCTGTTTCGTGAACTGAAAGATTTTTTAACGGCTCGTCTTCTCGCAATAAAATCGGACTGATAAATGCTCCTTTAGAAGCATCTGCTCCGATGGTTTCAATTTTCTCCAAATCTCCATAAACGATATCAGCTGTTTTGGCGATGTCCGAAACTCTTTCTCGAACTTCATCCAACTGTTTTCTGCTAACCAAAGCACCCATTCTCACTTCCTTAAGTCTGGGGTCTCCAACGGTTACTTTATCCAAGGATTTTCCAAGCGCGATTTGTACATCTTCCATCAATTCCTCCGGGACAACAATTCTTCTAATTGCCGTAC
>DATGSA010000041.1:0-4086 GCA_035303085.1 Flavobacteriaceae bacterium | reverse complement strand
ACCGATGGGAAGCGAATGCGCCTCCTTATCCCATCCAGTTGTTTATGGAAGAAAATTCTACAATCGAAAATAAAACCGTTGTCGTGACTACTTCGTGGAGTGGTTTAGAAAAAGTTGAAAACATCGATGCATTAACCGGTGCATCTGAAGAAAAAGATCTTCCGGTTTTCACGAAAAAAATCATTCAACGGTTAGATGGTATTTTGAAAGGGAAGGATTGAAATATTCTGGAATTCCTCACAAATTTGCTCGCTTATCATACAAAATAAAAGATTTATTAGCTTGTGATTAATTAGAAAGGTAAATACAGACGGTTTTAAATCTCGCAAAAAAAGATTAGCTTTGGTGTATGAAAACGCTGACTTTAAATATTCCGGAAAACTTAAACCTCGATGATCAAGAGCTTTTAATGATGCTTGCAGCTAAACTTTATGAAGAAAAAAAACTTTTTCTCGGACAAGCGGCAAAATTAGCAGGTGTAAGCAAGCGCGTCTTTGCTGAACTACTCGGAAATTTCAATGTTTCTATTTTCAATTATTCAGCAGATGAATTATCGAAAGACGTAGATAATGCCTAAGGCAAAAGCCCACCCGGAAACATCCAACACTTCTTTACTTTCCTCTACTAAAAAATCAAATAAAAGTCCATCTTTGTAACTTCATTTTTATCAGTATAAAAACTTCGAAATGGATAAAGCTTTAGAGAAAAGATACAACCGCGCAATTATCATTTTATCAATTGTAATTCCGATTGTGGTGGCGGTTTTATTCGGCATTAAGATTCCAAATGTTGAACCGTTGTCTTTTTTACCACCGATATATGCCTCGATCAATGGATTGACGGCTGTATTGCTCGTCCTTGCATTTATAGCGATTAAAAACGGAAAGCAAAAACTTCATGAAACGCTGATGAAAACCTGCTTGGTTTGTTCGGTGTTATTTCTTGGGATGTATGTGGCTTATCATATGACTTCAGATTCGACTCCTTTTGGTGGTGAAGGAATAGCGCGAACAATTTATTTTGCCGTTTTAATCAGTCATATCCTATTATCTATCATCATCATTCCGTTGGTGCTAATCACTTATGCCCGCGCCGCTTTAGGGAAGTTTCCGCAGCATAAAAAAATAGCTCGATATACTTTTCCGCTTTGGCTATATGTCGCTGTTAGTGGGGTTGTTGTTTATTTGATGATTTCCCCGTATTATTAATCAATTGTGTTCTAATTATTGCTTTCGATTATTTTTTTCATCAGTGCAAAATCTTCGATTCCGGTATAAGGTTAGCTTATTGCTTTTTTCCAAGAAAGAGCTAAAGATTTACCTCCTCAACATTTCTTTTGATTGTAATTCAAGTGGAGTTTTTCGAAATAACAACCGTTAGGTTAGTAAAAATTAAATATAATGACTTATATCATTGTCTATTTATTATTTAAATTATATTTTAGTTTTCGATTGTAATGAATTCACTTTAATCGCTTTAACAAAAGAGAAATGAGTTCATTATAACATATTAGTAGGCCAAACCGGTTTACAACGATATTAACTAAAAACCTTTCCTTATGAAAAACATATTACTCCCAACCGATTTTTCCGAGATCGCTTTCAACGCTATGGAATATGCTGTACAACTTTTTAAGGATGAAGACTGCACATTTCATTTACTCAACACTTTTTCGCCCCCGTCATATAATATGGCCACCATGGCAGACGGTAATCCTGCACTGACCATAGAAGACAATAGCAGGGAATATTCAGAAAACAGGTTGCTGGAAATAGAGAAGAAGCTGAAAAAGAAATTCAACAACCCTAAACACACTTTTAAAAGAACAGCTGCGCTCAATTTTTTAGTAAGTGAAATTCGGGATATGGTGAAGCAACAAAACATTGATTTAATAGTCATGGGAACCAAAGGAGCGACAGGAGCCAGGGAAGTATTTTTGGGAACCAGTACCATGTACACTATTAAAAGAGTGAATTGTGCAGTAATAGTAGTTCCTGAGAAATTTACCTACGAAAAACCGAAGAATATTTTATTTCCAACTGATTATATGTTTTCATTGGAAAACAAATATCTACCTCTTCTGCGCTCTATCTGCACACAACATAAATCTCGTCTGAGCATCTTGAATGTTTCTTCCGGTAAACCCTTACAATCGCCTCAAATAACAAGAAAAGATCAATTGGAAGATTTTTTCAAACACAACAATCATATTTTTATGGAAGAAGAAAACATGGATATTTCAGAGGCAATAGAGCAATTTCAAATAAAACATAAGATTGATTTTTTAGCCATGATCCATAATAAACATTCGTTTTTTGAAAATCTGTTTTTTAAACCGGTTATTAAACAAATCGTTTATCGCACCAACATCCCTTTCATGGTAATCCCTTCCATAGCATTAATGAATGATTAATTTTCCGCTTATAAACTATACTATAATCTTTGTATTGAATATTAATTGGTAAATTCAGCTTATCAAATAAAACAGAAACACAATGGAAACATCTATATTTTTAGCAAAGTTTTGGGGTTGGTATTTGATTATTTTCTTTTTTATATTGAGCTACAAACCAACGCGCATTCAACTTATTTTCAAATATATCAGAGACTATAAGTTTTCAATCGGAGTTGCTTTTATAGCGATTATCATCGGGTTATTAAACATTCTTTTCCACAATACCTGGAACGCCGATTGGACCGTAATCATTACTTTGATTGGTTGGATTGCACTCTTAGAGGGTATTTCCCTATTTATTTTCCCGCGTAGATTTGCCAAATGGATCTTTTACGCAAGGAATAGATTCAAATTGGTACAAGTTGTGTATGTTTTGCTTTTCATCCTTGGGCTTTTTTTGTTAAACGAAGGATATCAGTTAGTTCCTTATTGATATAATAATCAGAGAAAATTCATTGCATCGTATGCTAAACAAATTTTCTTTCAATACTGATAAATGTTAGCCTTCAAGAACTTCACGATTCCCGATTGGTTTTCTTTTTATCGAATTGCGGTAGCTCCGATCTTGTTACTCGTGTTGTTTTTAGATTTTCGACTGCTTTTCACCTGGTTACTTTTGATAAGTTTTGCCACCGATGCGGTGGATGGATTTTTAGCAAGAAGATTTAAAATCACCAGCGACCAAGGTTCTCGCTTGGATTCTTTGGGCGATCAAATCACTTTTGTGATTGGGGTGATTGGATTGTTCTACTTTGAGTATAATTTCATGCTGGAAAATTTATGGTTGATTCTTATTGCATTTTCGCCGTATATCGTGCAAATACTAATTGCTCTTATCAAATATGGGAAAACAACTGCTTTTCACACTTACTTAGCAAAAATATCGGCCATACTTCAGGCTTTATTTATACTTTGTCTTTTATTCTTCGGACCGATTTATTGGCTTTTTTATGCCGTAATTATTATTGGAGTGATAGAAACTATCGAAGAAATTGTACTTATTTTCATTTATGATGATTGGGTGTCAGAAGTGAAAGGTTTGTATTGGGCTTTAAAAGATAAACGCCGATTTAAAAATGACGATAATTCCACGGGTTAACTATGCGTAGTTTTTCATTTTTTACTATTTTCCTATTGTGCTTGGCTATCATAGTAGTGGACACACTTTCTTTTTTCTGGTTGGAGTCCATCACAACTCCTGTGGTTTCGCCCACAATCAAGACCATCATCGATGTCTTATTTTGGACTTTTACCATCGGATTAGTCTCAGCTATTTTACTGCTTAAAACCAGAATGGAAGCAATCCCACTCAGTAAAAGACAGCGTTTAATCTCTTCGTTATACGGCCTTACGGTTTCTTCTTTTATCCCGAAGATATTATTTGTGGTTATCATCAGTATCCTATACTACACCAACCACATCTTCACTGAAACAGAATCTTTAATCGTTGTTCCGGTGGTAGGTTTGTTGGCCGGGTTCCTTCCTTTTTTCGTGATTGTGTATGCGGTTTCCAAGGCGGTGTATAAGTTTAAAATTTATCGCGTTGAAGTTCATCATAAAGCCCTTCCCGAAAACTTTGAGAATTTAAAAATCGTTCATATTTCTGACCTTCATTTGGGAAGTTTCGGGAA
>DATGSA010000040.1:0-2309 GCA_035303085.1 Flavobacteriaceae bacterium | reverse complement strand
AGACGGCAATTTTGGGAGATGATTTATCAAGCCGCCGACCGTGGCACAACGATTTTTGTGACTACGCACTATATGGACGAAGCAGAATATTGCGACCGCGTTTCGATTATGGTCGAAGGGAAAATTGAAGCCCTCGACACGCCAAAAAATTTAAAAAAACAATTTAAAGTCGATTCCATGAACGATGTGTTTTTGAAATTGGCGAGAAATATTGATTAATAGTAATCTGTCAGTTTAAAAAAACCCGACAGATCTAATGGGCATTGAGATCTCTTAAAGGGAATAAATAAGATTTAAAATGAAACGATTTATAGGTTTTATACAGAAGGAATTCTACCATATTTTTCGGGATAAACGCTCGTTGTTTATTCTTTTTGGGATGCCTATTGCTCAGATCATGCTTTTTGGTTTTGCCATCACCAACGAAATCAACAATGTGGATATCGCTATTTTAGATCATTCCAAAGACGCGAATACTCAAGAGATTATCAACAAAATCTCAAGTTCTAAATATTTCACTATCAAACAAATCATCACTCATGAAGCTGAAATTGAAGAGGTCTTTCAAAAGGGAAAAATAAAAGCGGTCTTAAACTTTGAAAAAGATTTCGGTAAAAACCTCGTCGTGGAAGAAAGCGGCAAAATTCAAATAATAACTGACGCCACGGATCCCAACACCGCCAATTCAATCACCAACTATATCAATGCGATTCTCCAAAATTATCAACAATCGAAAAACAAAGACCTTCAATTGGCCTATCAAATCATTCCCCAAAACCGTATGGTTTATAATCCTGAATTGAAGAGCGTATTTATGTTTGTTCCCGGCGTGATGACCATCATTTTGATGTTGGTTTCGGCGATGATGACTTCGATCTCTATCACTCGTGAAAAAGAATTGGGCACGATGGAAATCCTATTGGTTTCCCCTTTAAATCCTTTTCAAGTAATTATAGGTAAAGTAGTTCCTTATATATTTCTATCCGTTATAAACGCTGCTGTCATTGTGTTGTTGAGTATTTTTATATTCGGAATGCCTGTGGAGGGAAGTTTGATTTTATTAGGTGCAGAAAGCGTATTGTTTATCATCACTTCGCTGGCTTTGGGAATTTTAATTTCAACCATTGCGCAAACCCAACAAGCAGCGATGATGATTTCTTTAATGGGATTGATGTTACCGGTAATTTTACTTTCCGGATTTATATTTCCCATCTCAAGTATGCCACTTCCACTACAAATAATCAGTCATATCATTCCGGCAAAATGGTTTATCACTATTATAAAAGGAATTATGTTGAAAGGAATCGGAATGACCTATATCTGGAAAGAAACTCTAATTTTGATAGGAATGACCGTGTTTTTTATTGTCCTAAGTGTCAAAAAATATAAAATCAGATTGGAATAATGAGAACCATCGGCTATATTATACGGAAGGAGTTCAGGCAAATATTTAGGAATAAAGGGATGCTGCCCATTATTTTCATTCTTCCTATTCTGCAATTATTAATACTTTCCAATGCTGCTACTTATGAAGTCAAAAACATAAAATTTGCATATATCGATTCGGATCACACTTCCACTTCTCGTGCGCTAATCGATAAGTTTGAAGCCTCTACCTATTTTGATGTTTTAGCTGATTATCCTTCTGACAAAAAAGCAAATTCAGCCATGTTAAAAGGCGAAGCGGATGTGATTTTAGAAATCCCCCTTCATTTTGAAAGAGATTTACGAAAAGAAAAATCTGCTGCTTTAGGTATTCGCATCAATGCTATTGACGGAGCTGCTGCCGGAATAAAAAGTGGATATATCAATCAAATCGTTCAAAACTTTAATCGGGAAGTTCGCGTTAACTATATGGATAGCTCCCAAAACCCGGTGAAACCTATAGTTATTTCCAGTATTCCTTCCTTTTGGTATAATATCAGCTTGGACTACAAAACCTTTATGGTTCCCGGGATTTTGGTGTTGTTGGTTACCATGATCAGCCTTTTCCTGTCAGGGATGAATATTGTCAGAGAAAAAGAAATCGGCACTTTGGAGCAACTCAATGTAACGCCTATTCGCAAAAGCGAATTCATTATCGGAAAACTATTCCCTTTTTGGGTCATTGGGATTGGCTTGTTGACTATCGGTTTGGTCTTAGCAAAAATAATTTTCAACACGCCAATGTTAGGCAGCATTTTGTTGCTTTATTTTTATACTTCTATTTATATCTTATTGATTTTGGGGATGGGGTTACTTATCTCTAACTTTACCGATACCCAACAACAAGCCATGTTTATCGCGTGGTTTTTTGTGGTGATTTTCAT